>CAYXQT010000022.1:0-19115 GCA_964466445.1 uncultured Paraprevotella sp.
TGAAACCGCCTTTTCCCTTTCATTCTGCTCGCGGAAGTGAGGAAACGAGTGTCATATTGTCAAAAGGGAGGCGCGACCGGACGGGACAAGCCGGTTCCCACGGGAAATGGACGGGAATGCCCGCGAGACTTCCCTTGCTCCGGCAAGGCGGCTTGTCCCGGACGGTTACCGTGTACAAGTCCCTGTGGCTTTGCGAGGCCAGTCGCGTCGGTTTCGGCTGTTTCGGTCAAAGGGGATTCCCCCGCATCGTCGTTCGGGGCGCAGGAAGCGGGCTCAGCCAGGAGGGTGCTACGCCTGTCACTTGGGAGCATACATAAGGAATGATTCGTGATATGGACGCATGAAAGGGGATGCCTTCTTTGATAGTCAGGCATCCCCCTCCGCTTGGATGTTTTCAGACATGAGACTTTACTGCTTCACCAAGGTCAACGCCTCCGCCCCGTTTTCGTCCAACAAGGCGGCCGTATGTCCGTCCTTGACGATAAAGCTTCTCACTTTGTTCATGGCTTTCAAGACTTTGCTTTCCACGGTCATGCCCGGCCCTGCCATCATCGTAGTGAGCGTTTTGTCGAATTTCAGCGATGCGGGCTTCCCCTCATCCTGCACGATTCCGCCGTTTACGGTGTTGCATCCGGCGTTGCCATGCAATTTCATTTCGTCGACATCAAATTCAAGAAACGGCGTGTTCTTTGTCTTTTCAATCTCCTCGACCGCTTCGTCGTAGACCTTCGCGATGTTCCATTTGCCGCTCAGGGACGCCAAAGTCGCGGCGGGACGTTTGCCCAGGGTAAGCAAGGCGTTGCCGTTGCCGTCCGTCAGGGTCAGTTCCTTTTCCGTACCCTTATAGCCGGCCACTTTTCCCAAAGCCTCCAGCACGGCCTGTTCGATATCCATGTCTTTGCAGAGCATCCGCGTGGAAGCCACATGGTCGAAAGACAAGCGTCCGGCTTTGCCCTTGTCCGTCTGGATGTTCCCCATGATACGGTTGCATCCGGCATGCCCGTATATCCTGTTCTCTTTCAGGTTCAGCCCGATAAAGGCATCCTTGTCGGCCGCGACCTCTTTCCCGTTCACGGCGACGACATTCCATTCGCCTTCCAACGCATTGGTCTGCAGGGCGTTCTTGCTACTTCCGCAACTGCTTGCCAGAACAATGGCGAGAATGGCCGCACCCTTCGTGCTTAATTTCTTCATTTCCATTTTTGAGTCGGTTTAATGTTGTCGGATACAAATATACTCCTTTTTTCCTTGCGTCCTCTTCCTTTTAAGTTGTTTTAATTCACGGAAACGATAGTTTTCAATGCCGGCGGGCGGGAAAGTGCGCGTCGGGATTCACCGCGGAGGCTTTGCGGTTTCAAATTCCGCAGGTCGGAGAATCGCCCTTGTAAGGGACGCGTTGAAAGAAACCCGCCTTGGATTCCCGATTTGCCTCGGGAAAATGTTATCTTTGCAGGAACGCCCGCGGGAACGAGGCGTGAGAAATACAGGCAAACAAAGATGGAGAGAACAGGATATATGCGGGCCGACGAAGCCTTCTTCAAGCTCCTGCGTCTGGGCATCGGGACGTGCGACGACTGCGACGTGGCGTTGGACAAGGACGGTTGGGAAGCCGTGTACGGCATGGCTTGCAAACAGGCCGTGGCCGCCGTGGCGCTCGACGGGGCGGAACGCCTCCCCGCCCCGCAACGCCCCCCGAAGGAGGTCGTGATGCCGTGGATAGCTGCGGCGCAGCAAATAGAGGCGAACAACCGGAGGCTCAACCGGGCCGCCGCGAGGGTGTACGGGAAACTCGGGAAGGAGGGATGGGAAACCGTCCTGCTGAAAGGGCAGGGGAATGCGTTGTTCTACCCGCGCCCGCTGCATCGCACGCCCGGCGACATCGACCTGTGGGTGGACGGCGGGCGCGAGGCGGTGCTGGCATACGCCCGGAAGTACTGCCCCGGCTCGGAGGTAATCTACCACCACATGGACTTCCCCGTGCTGAAAGACATCGAAATCGAGTTGCATTTCATGCCTTCATGGATGAACAGGCCGAAGATGAACCGTCGTCTGCAACGCTGCTTCGAAGAGTGGAAAGCCCCGTCCCTGCACCACAAGGTGCAGTTGCCCGAAGGAGCGGGAGAAGTGGCCGTGCCCACCCTTGCGATGAACCGCGTGTACTTGTTGCTGCACATCTACCGGCATTTCTTTGAAGAGGGCATCGGCTTACGCCAGTTGCTGGACTACCATCTCGTGTTGCGGCAGCCGTGCACGGGGACTGAGCGCGAGGAAGCCGTGAAAGTACTGGAGCGTCTGCACCTCAGGCGTTTTGCCGGAGCGGTGACGTATGTGTTGCAAACCGTTTTCGGACTGGAGGACGGGCATTCGTTGGTGCCGCCGTCTCCCCGCTTCGGGTGTCGCTTGCTGTCCGAAATCATGCTGGCCGGGAATTTCGGACAACACGACGAGCGCATAAGGCGCGTTGCGGGCGAGACGCGTTTCCGCCGCTTCTGCCGCAAAGTGAGGCGCAACATGGCTTTCCTGGCCGACTACCCCGGCGAGGCCCTTTGGAGCCCCTTGTTCAAGATATGGCATTACGTGTGGCGGCTTCGTCGCGGTTTCCTGCCTTTGAAAGGATGACGCGGCGGTGCCTTGTGCGTCAAGTCCTTTCCCGATAGGCCAGAAGAGCCGCCAGGGTGTCGATGTCTTCGGGCAGGGTGAGCTTGAAGTTGCATTCGGAGCCGGGCGACATGTAGAGTTTTTTCCCGGGGAAGACTTCCGTCATCAAGGTGTACAGCGACTGGCTGCGGCTGATGTCCATTTGTCTTGCCTTGCGGAAGGCTTCGGCAAGGTCGTGCAGGCGGAACGTCACGGGAGTCTGGGCGCGGTACAGCAGTTCGCGTCGGATGCACTTCTCCGAACAAACGCCGTCGGGACTCACCATGTACGCCTCCTGGCTGCGGACGGCGGTGACGGCGTTGCCGTGAGCGCGGAAAGTGTTCAGGTTGAGGCTGATGATTTCCTCCGACACCATGGGACGCACGGCCTCGTGCGTCATGACGACGGGGTCGCCCCCGCCCATCTCCTCCAGCAGGCCCTCCACGCCGTTGCGGAGGGAGTCGAAGCTGGTGGCTCCCGCCGGGAACAAGGCATATAACTTGCTTATCTTACCGTTCCGGGCCGCGTCCCTTACGACATCGCCCCATTCCGGATTGCAGACCACGTAAATCCGCCCGATTTCGGAATGGCGTTGAAAGGCTTGCATGGTGTAGGAAATGACCGGCGCACCCGCAATCTCCATGAATTGTTTGGGACGGTCGCCGTGCACGCGGAAGCCGTGCCCCCCGGCCAACAGCAATGCGATGTGGAGAGGCTTATCCATTTTCCATCTCCTTTGTGAAGCGGTCGCAAAACGCCTCATGCACGCGGCGGGTGTGGAAGCGCAAGGCCTCGAGCACGACAATCTCGAACGCGAAGAAGAGCCACGGCATGCCGACGAGCAGCGACGCGAACAGCACGACGATGCGCGTGTCGAAAGTCAGGATGTTCGTGTATTTCATCAGCGGGAGGCTTGCCGTCCGGAACCGTTCCCGCAACTCCGGCGGCGGCCCGTCCGGGTAACGTCGCTGCACGGAAGCATAGAACCGTTGGAACGCGGGCGTCTGCCTTTCCTGCCCCCGCGTGTAGTTGCCGTAGAAATAGAGGTAAATCTTGTGGAACCATTCCTTGCGGTTCCAGGGCAACGACCGCATCAGGGCGCGTTGCCGGGCATAGCTGTCCAGTTCGCTCCCCGACGCTCCTTTGAGGAAATAAAGGTGGATGTTGCGGTAGTAGTCCGCCACGGCACATTGCTTGGCGTGGCAGTGGAAACCGGAGAAAGCGGCGACGAGCCAGATCCATATTCCCCAAGGCCGCCCCCATGGAGCCGCCTCGCCCGTGAGGCGCAGGCACAGGAAAAAATAAATGGAGAAGAACCACACGTCCCCCGCGAAGCCGTCAAGGATGCGCCCGATGAGCGTCGTCTTCCCCGTCATGCGCGCCAGCTGCCCGTCGGCGCAGTCGTACCAGTTCGCCCATATCAGGAGGAACATGCCGAGGAAGTTCATCCGCAGGTCGTCCCACCAGAAGAAGTAACCCGCCGACGCCCCGATGGCGATGGAGAGCAGCGTGACGGCGATGGGGTGCACGTGCAGTTTCTTGAACAGCAAAGCCCAAAGATAGCCCGGAGTACGCGTGAAGTAAAGTTCGAACTTACCTTCCGTGTCCTCCGACTTCAGCGTGGCTTGTACGCGTTCTTTCAGTGTGGATGATGTCATGTTTTGTGAGCCTTCCAGAGTCCTCGGTTTTCCCCTCTTTCCAAAAGTGTTGCAATATTCGTAAAAAAAAGCGGAATCTGCAAGTCGTCGGCGGGGAAAAGGCCGGAATAAGAGTCCGCTTTCTTCGCTTTTGCGGGTGCTTCGCGCAAGGGACGGGAGCGGACGGCGGAATGCGCCAAGCCGACGGGAGGGGGATGTCCCGGAAAGTTTGTCGGTTTTCTTGAAACGTCGTCGCCTTCTGCAGTCCCGTCCCCGAGGCAGGGAAGGCACTCTCCCGCCTGGGGCTTTGCCTGTCCCGTCCCGGACGAACCGCGCTTTCGGCAGTATCCCCCTCCATGGCGGGGCGGTCATGATGTCCGGTGCGGAAACCGGGCGAGGCGTGCGGACATGCAAGCCTTTGAGGAACTTGCGGCGCGAGGGAGTTGTCCCGCGTGCCGGCCTTTCCCCTCAAGACGCTCCCGGCAATCGGCGACGGGGAGGGAAAAACAGGACTTCTTCACTCCTCCCGGACGGTTTATGGAGGCCGCCTCTCCGGACGGGCACGAAGGAAAGGCATCGCGGAACACGTGGCGGTTCTCCCGAAGGGTCGCCCCGGAAAGGGAAACGCGCCCCTATGCTTCTTCCGCCGTCAAGACGCGCCGCGGCGACGGTCTTCGCCCGCGGTGCTTTCCTCTCCGCGACGGGAGGCTCCGTCTCTTGTCCCGCCCCGCGTCCTCACGGTCTCCCGCTTGCTTCACGCCCGTCGTCAGCCTCCGCCAAGACCCGTTCTATCTCCCGCGTCAAGTCCTCCGGCGTGGCCAAGGGCGAATCGGAAAACGCGGCCCTCACGACCAACGACGCATCCACGACGTAGATGCGGGGAATGGAAGAATAAGCGAACAAGTTGTAGACAGCGCGGTCTGTCTGCGCGGAAAACGGCAGGGTGAGCCCGTTGGCCGCCCAGTAGTCAAGGACGGAGGCCGCGTC
The DNA here is from genome assembly GCA_964466445.1 of uncultured Paraprevotella sp. GTDB lineage: Bacteria > Bacteroidota > Bacteroidia > Bacteroidales > Bacteroidaceae > Paraprevotella. Next base: position 5,262 of record CAYXQT010000022.1, read on the forward strand.
CTCTTCCCTGCTGACGGCCACGAACGCCACGCGCCCGTCCTTTCCGTAGCTCTCGTACACCCCTTGCACCGCCGGGAACTCCCGGCGGCAGTCACCGCACTCCGTGTTGAAGAACAATATCAGCGACGGCCGCCCACGCAGGCTTCCCCTCTCCACCGTCCGCCCGTCGTTCATCACCACGGAAAAGTCCGGCAGCACGTCCCCCACTTCCACGGTGTCCGGCTGCACGTCGTCATCCTCCTTTTCATTGACGCAGGAAGAAGCCACGCACAGCAACCCCGCGATAAAATAACGCATGTCCATTTTCATGTCACTTTTTCCCAATAAAAGTTTCTACGAAGTCTTGCTTTCGGGAACCGCACGCCATAAGCGACGCGGACGCACCGATGCCCGCCCCGGAACCGCGGCCGAGGCAAGCCCTCCTCCGCGTCCGCTCAATAGCGGATGTCCAGTTCTTTCAGGATTGCCGAGATTTTCTCCATCGTGGTAAGCCGCGTGGGCACCAAGGGCAGACGAAGCTGGTTCTCAATCATCCCCATGGCGTGGAGCATCGCCTTCACACCGGCCGGGTTACCGTCCACGAACAGCAGTTTGAACAGTTCGGTGAACTTGTGGTGGATGAGGCGGGCGTGCTCGTAGTCCCCGTTCAACGCCAGGCGCACCATGCGGCTGAACTCGGCCGGCAAGGCGTTGCCAATCACCGATATCACGCCCACGGCTCCCAGGGTAATCAACGGGAACGTGATGCCGTCGTCTCCGGAAATCACGTCGAAACTGCCCGGCTTGTTCTTGATGATGTCGTCCATCTGCGTGATGTCCCCGCTGGCTTCCTTGATGGCTACGACGTTCTCGAAGTCGCGGGCTAAGCGCAACGTCGTCGTCGCGCTCATGTTGATGCCCGTGCGTCCCGGCACGTTGTACAGCACCACCGGCACGGGCGAAGCCTCCGCCACGGCCTTGAAATGCCGGTACAAGCCCTCCTGCGAAGGCTTGTTGTAATAAGGGCAGACCGACAAGATGCCGTCGATGCCGCTCCAGTCCCCTTCCTTCAGTTCCTTGACCACCGCCGCCGTGTTGTTCCCGCCGCACCCCATCAGCAGGGGGACACGACCGGCCACGCGCTCCACGAGCGTCCTCTTCAGCATTCCTTTCTCGTCGGGCGTGAGGCAGGGCGTCTCCGCCGTCGTTCCCATGATGCACAGGAAATCCACGCCGTTCTGTATCTGGTATTCAACCAGACGGGCCAACGCCTCGTAGTCCACCTCGCCGCCGGGCGTGAAAGGGGTAATCAAGGCGATGCCCAATCCCTTGAACTTATTTCGTGCCATAGTTTAAGGCTCTCTACCTGTCTTGCGACAAAAGTACAAATAAAATCCCTTAATGCAAACAAACTCCCGCTATTCTATCTTAGCCAGGAACTCCTCTTCCGAAAGGATGGGGATGCCCAACTTGCCTGCCTTCTCTAACTTGGCCGGCCCCATGTTGGCGCCGGCCAGCACGAAGGAGGTCTTCGCGGAAATGCCGCCCACGTTCTTTCCGCCGTGCCGCTCTATCATGGCCTTGTATTCGTCGCGCGAATGGAGCGAGAACACTCCGCTCACCACGATGCTCTGCCCCGCCAACTTGTCGGTATGGCCGCTCAGCTCCTCGCCGGAAAGTTCCATCCGGACTCCCCTCTCCCGCAGGCGGCGCACCAAGTCGCGATTCGCCTCGTCGGCGAAATAGCGGATTACGCTCTCGGCTATCACCGCGCCGATTCCGTTTATCTGCAACATGTCGTCTATCGACGCGGAGGCCAGCGCGTCCATCGACTTGAAATGACGCGCCAAGGTCTTGGCCGCCACCTCTCCGACGAAGCGGATGCCCAAGGCGTACACCACGCGCTCGAAAGGTACTTGCACGGAGTCGGCGATGGAGCGCACTATCTTCTGCGCCGACTTCGCCCGCGTGCCGTCCTCGCCGCTAATCTGTCGCTCTCGAATGTCGTACAAGTCGGCCGCGTCCCGTATCAAGCCCCTGCGGTAGTAGTCGTCCACCGTTTCCGGCCCTACGCTGTCGATGTTCATGGCGCGGCGGCTGATGAAATGCTCTATCCGTCCCTTGATTTGCGGCGGGCAGCCCGTGTCGTTCGGGCAGTACCATGCCGCCTCCCCCTCGTAACGCACCAGTTCCGCCCCGCACTCCGGACAGCGGGTGACGAACTCCGCCTTCCGCCCCGTCTCCGGCCCGCGTGCCCCGGTGTCCACGCCGACGATTTTGGGGATGATTTCCCCGCCCTTTTCCACGTACACCATGTCGCCGACGTGCAAGTCTAACTGCGCCATCACGTCCGCGTTGTGGAGCGTGGCACGCCGAACCACCGTGCCCGCCAGCTGTACCGGATCCATGTTCGCCACCGGCGTGACCGCCCCCGTGCGCCCCACCTGGAAACTTATCGAGTTCAGGCGCGTGCGCGCCCGCTCCGCCTGGAACTTGTAGGCAATCGCCCAGCGCGGGCTTTTGGCGGTGAAGCCCAACGCCCGCTGTTGTCGTTGCGAGTTCACTTTCAGCACGATGCCGTCCGTCGCCACGGGCAGGTTCTTGCGCTCCGCGTCCCAGTAGTCTATGAAGTCGTAGATGTCTTGAAGCTTCGTAACCTTCTTCATCCCCTGCGAGACCTTGAAGCCCCAGGAGCGTGCCGCCTCCAAATTCTCGTAATGCCCGTCGAACGGGACATTCTCCCCCAAGAGATAATATAAATAGGAATCGAGCTTGCGTTGCGACACCACGGCCGAATTTTTGCTCTTCAACGTACCCGAAGCCGCGTTGCGCGGATTGGCGAAGAGCGTCTCCTCCCGCGCCTCCCGTTCGCGGTTCAAGGCCTCGAAGCTCGTCCAGGGCATCAGGATTTCCCCGCGTATCTCGAATTCGTCGGGGTAGCCGCTCCCGTTCAGCCGCAGGGGGATGCAGCGGATAGTCCTGACGTTCTCCGTCACGTCGTCGCCCCTCACCCCGTCGCCGCGCGTCACGGCACGTACCAGCCGCCCGTGCTCGTAGGTCAGCGAGATGGAAAGCCCGTCGTACTTCATCTCGCAACAAATCTCGAACGGCTCGCCTTCCAAGCCGGAACGGACGCGCTCGTAAAACTCCGCCACTTCCTGCTTGTTGTACGTGTTGGACAGCGACAGCATGGGATAGCGGTGAGGCACCTGCACGAACTCCCGGTTCAGGTCGCTGCCCACGCGCCGCGTCGGCGAATCGGGGTCATCGAACTCGGGATGTGCCGCCTCAAGATCCTGCAACTCCCGCATCATGCGGTCGAACTCCTGGTCGGAGACCTCCGGCGCGTTCAGCACGTAATAATTGTAATTGTGGCGGTTCAGCTCGTCGCGAAGCCGTTCTATCTGTTCCTTTGCTTCCATTTTGCGTTCGGTTGAAAGTGTCCCGGCGGAGAGGCGGCGCACCGGTCGCCTCCTCCGTCGTATGTCTGGCAAAGGTAGCCATTTCGCCGGAAAAACCCCAAGCCGGGGCGGTGAAAAAAAGAAAGACTCCGCCTTTCCCGGACAATCCGTCGGAATCCCATCCCGCCCGCGCGGGAATCTCCAGTCCGTCCCTTCCCCGCTTCGCCGGAATACGTCCCGCCCCCTTGCCGCCTGTCGCTTCCTCTACGACAAACCTGCCCTGCACGTTGAAAGGACGACACGACTTGACTTGTCCTGATTGGCGCGAACGGTTGTCCCGAACCTGCGTAGGCGATATGCCGGTTCTGTCAATCGTCGTCCGGTCGGGCGGACGAGGATGCGCTGTTCCCGTCCCTCCCGCGGTCTCCGCCTACAGCTGCGTCCTGATGCGCCGCATGGCCTCGATGCAGTCCTCACGCCCCCCGAAGGCCGAGAGGCGGAGGTAGCCCTCGCCGCTCGGGCCGAAGCCGACACCCGGCGTGCCCACCACGTTCGCCTCGTACAGCAACCGCTCGAAGAAGTGCCACGACTCCGTGCCGTCCGGTGTCCTCATCCAAACGTAAGGCGCGTTCACTCCTCCGAACACCTCGAACCCCGCGGCTTGCAGGCTCTCGCGCATGATGCGTGCGTTCTCCATGTAATAGTCGGTGGCCGCCCTCACCTGCGCCTTGCCTTCCGCCGTGTAGACGGCTTCCGCGCCCCGTTGGGCGATGTAGCTCGTGCCGTTCGTCTTCGTGCACTGGCGGCGGTGCCATAGTCCGTTCAACGGCACGCGCCCGCCCTCTAACGTCGCCGCCGTCAGCTCCTTGGGTATCACCGTATAGCCGCAACGCACCCCCGTGAAGCCCGCCGTCTTGGAAAAACTGCGGAACTCGATGGCGCAACGCTTCGCCCCCTTAATTTCGTAAATCGAGTGCGGCACGTCCTCCTCCCGGATGTACGCCTCGTATGCCGCGTCGAAGCAAATCAGCGTGTCGTTCGCCAGCGCGTAGTCCACCCACTTCTTCAGCTCTCCCCTCGTCAGCGTCGTGCCCGTGGGGTTGTTCGGGTAGCAGAGGTAGACGATGTCTATGCGCCGGTCCGGAATCTGGGGGACGAACCCGTTCTCCGCCGTACACGGCAGGTACGTCACGTTGCTCCATCTCCCGTCCTCCCCCAGTTCTCCCGCCCGGCCGCACATCACGTTGCTGTCCACGTAGACGGGGTAGACGGGATCCGTCACGCCCATGCTGTTGTCCCAGCGCAACACCTCCCCGATGTTGCCCGTGTCCCCTTTCGCCCCGTCGTTGATGAAGATTTCCGCGGGGCTCAGGCTGATGCCGCGCGGCGCGAAGTCGTTCCTAAGGATTGCGTCTATCAGGAAGCCGTAGCCCTGTTCCGGCCCGTAGCCGCGGAACGTCTCCGCCTTCGACATCTCCTCCACCGCCCTGTGCATGGCCGCGACACACGCCGGAGGCAGGGGGAGCGTCACGTCGCCTATCCCCAAGCGGATGAGCCTTTTGCCCGGATGCGTCACCTTGAAGGCGTTTATTCTCTTCGCTATGTCCGCGAACAAGTAGTTTCCCCTCAGCTTGAGGTAATGTTCGTTTACTAATGCCATGAATCCTTGTCTTTCTTATATTTCCGTGTCTATCGTCCCGTCGAACACCTTCGTGGCAGGCCCCGTCATCAGTATCCGGCCTCCTTGCGGAAGGCGTTCTATCGTAAGCGTCCCCCCGTCCATGACCACGTCGGTCTTGTTCCCCGCGCGGCCGGTGAATGCGGCGGCCACGGCAGTGGCGCAGGCTCCCGTGCCGCAGGCCAGCGTGATGCCCGAACCCCGTTCCCACACGCGCATGCGTATGCTGCCGTCGGGAAGCACCTGGGCGAACTCCACGTTGACGCGGTCCGGGAACATGGGGTGGCGTTCCAACGCGGGTCCCGCTGACGCGAGGTCGACGGCGGACACGTCGCGCGTGAAGACTACCACGTGAGGGTTGCCCATGTCCACCGCCGTGGCTTCCCGGAAAGGATACCCCTCTCCCAAGTCCGCCGCCCTGACATCGCGCACCGCCCCCATGTCCACCGTCACCGTCTCCACTTTGCCGTCCCGCACGTGCAAGTACAGGGTCTTTGTCCCGGATAGGGTTTCCAAGGCAATTTCCCTCTTGCCGGTGAGCCCGTATTCATAAAGGTACTTGCCGACGCAACGGCTGGCGTTGCCGCACATCCTCGCTTCCGAACCGTCGGCGTTGAAGATGCGCATGCTGAAGTCGGCTTCCTCGGACGGGCCGATGAGAACCAGGCCGTCGCTGCCGATTCCCGTGTGCGGCTTGCTCCACGCCACGGCGAGTTTCCCCGGCTCCGGCACGGGATACTTCATCGTGTCGACGTAGATGTAGTCGTTGCCCGCCCCGTGCATCTTGGTGAATCCTATCTTCATGTCTCCTTTCTTTGGTAAGCGTCCTCGTGCACTCCGCCCACCGCCCGCCCGCTCGGCTCGTTCTGCCCCCGGAACGCGGCATCCCACGCCAATGCCTCGGCTGTGGAACAAGCCACGCTCGGCACGCTCGGCACGCAACGGGCGGCGCTCTCGCTCGGGAAATGCTCCTCGAAAATGACGCGGTAATAGTATTCCTCCTTGTTCATGGGCGTATGGATGGGGAACCGTTCGGCGGCACGCGACATCTGCTCGTCGCTGACGGCTCGGGACGCGACTTCCCTGAGCGTGTCTATCCAACCGTATCCCACTCCGTCGCTGAACTGTTCCTTTTGCCTCCACGCCACGCACGCGGGCAGCAAATCGGCGAACGCGTCGCGCAGGATCTTCTTCTCGATGGTCTTGCCCGGGCACATCTTGACTGCCGGGTTGAGACGCATGGCCACGTCGAGGAACTCCTTGTCCAAGAAAGGCACGCGCCCCTCCACGCCCCACGCCGCCAGCGACTTGTTGGCGCGCAGGCAGTCGTACAAGTGGAGTCTGGAGAGCTTCCGTACCGTTTCCTCGTGGAAGGCACGCGCGTCCGGAGCCTTGTGGAAGTAGAGATAGCCGCCGAACACCTCGTCCGCGCCCTCGCCGCTCAGCACCATCTTGATGCCCATGCTCTTGATGACCCGCGCGAGCAGGTACATCGGCGTGGAGGCACGCACGGTGGTCACGTCGTAGGTCTCCGTGTGGTAGATGACATCCCGCAACGCGTCGAGACCCTCCTGTATCGTGTAGTTTATCTCGTGATGCACCGTGCCGATGTGCTCCGCCGCCTCTTTCGCCTTTGCCAGGTCGGGGGCGCCTTTCAGTCCCACGGCGAAGCTGTGGAGTTGCGGCCACCATGCCGACGTCCGCCCGTCAGTCTCGACGCGACGCGCCGCGAACTTGCGGGCGACTGCCGAGATGACGGAACTGTCCAGTCCGCCGGAAAGCAACACGCCGTAAGGCACGTCGCTCATCAGTTGCCGGCGCACGGCATCTTCCAGCGCGTGCCGCACGGCTTCGGTCTGCGCCCGGTAAGCGTCCGCCGGGTCCGCCTCCCTCGCCCCGGCGGAAGGAGCGTAGTTGTGCCGCACGTTCTCGAAGTCCGTCCAGTCGCGGCTGTACCAGCGGACTGTCTTCCCTTCCTTGCCGTGGTAGTAATGGCCGGGCGGGAACGGCTCGTACTCGTCGCAGAAGCCCTCGAGTGCCTTCAGTTCGCTGGCGCAATACACCACCCCGTCGCGGTCGCGCCCTATATATAAAGGTATAACGCCCACGGGGTCGCGGGCTATCAGGAAGTCGTCCCGCTCCTCGTCGTAGAGGGCGAAGGCGAAGATGCCGCTCAGTTCTTCCAGAAAACGGACACCCTTGTCGCGGTAGAGCGCGAGGATGACTTCGCAGTCGCTTCCCGTCCGGAACTCGTACCGCCCCGCGTACCGTCCGCGTATCTCCCGGTGGTTGTATATCTCCCCGTTCACGGCGAGTATCTGCTTGCCGTCGGGCGAGAAGAGCGGTTGCCCCCCGCTTTGCGGGTCGACGATGGAGAGGCGTTCGTGGCACAGCACGGCTGTCCGTCCGCAGTAGATGCCGCTCCAGTCCGGGCCGCGGTGCCGTAATCTCTTCGACATGGCCAGAGCCTTCTTCCGAAGCTCGGGTGTCTGCCGTTTGATGTTGAAAAGAGCCGTTATTCCGCACATGGCTTCAGGTTCTTGGATAAGTAAGCGTCGATGTCGCGCGCGGCCTTGCGCCCTCCGGCGATGCAACGCACGACGAGGCTCGCGCCGGTGGCGGCGTCGCCCGCCACGAACACGCCCTCCGGGAAGTCCGGTTGCCGCGGCCTCAGGAATCCCATGGCCAGAAGGACGAGGTCGGCCTCGATGGTCTCCCTCTTCCCCGTGGGCCGCATGACGGGCCGTCCCCCGTCCGGAGCGGGTACCCACTCCACTTCTTCCACCTCCACGCCGCGCACGCGCCCGTCCTCCGTCCCGATGAACCGGACGGAAGACAGACTCCAGCGGCGCGTGCAGCCCTCCTCGTGGCTCGAACTGGTCCTCAGCACGGCAGGCCACGCGGGCCACGGTGTGGCCGGGTTGTACCCCTCGGGTGGCTTCGGCATGATTTCTATCTGCACGACGCTCGCCGCGCCCTGGCGGTTGCTCGTGCCGATGCAGTCGCTCCCCGTGTCCCCGCCGCCTATGACGAGCACCCGCTTGCCCTTGGCGGATATGCGCTCGTCCTCGGCGAACGTTTGCCCGGCGAGCACGCGGTTCTGCTGGCTGAGCATATCGAGCGCGAAGTGTATGCCTTTGAGCCCGCGCCCCGGTATGGGCAGGTCGCGCGGCTGCGGGGTGCCCGTGCACACGCAATATGCGTCGAAGCCCTCGGGGAGGTGCGCCGTGTCTACGGGCGAGCAGGTCTTGAAAGAGATGCCCTCGGCTTCCATCACGCGGATGCGGCGGTCGACGATGGCCTTGTTGAGTTTGAAGTTGGGGATGCCGAAGCGCAGGAGCCCGCCCACGAGTTCGTCTTTCTCGAACACCGTCACCTCATGCCCCATGCGGTTGAGGCCGTTGGCGGCGGCCAGACCCGCCGGCCCGGATCCCACCACGGCGACTTTCTTCCCCGTGCGGGGGTAGGAGCGGGGGCGCACATAACCTTCCCGGAAAGCCGCTTCCGCGATGGCGGCCTCGTCCTCGCGTATGGTCACCGGCGCGTCGATGGTGAGCTTGAGCACGCAACTCTTCTCGCAGAGCGCGGGGCAGACGCGCCCCGTGAACTCCGGGAAGTCGTTCGTGAGCGACAGTATCTCGTAGGCCTCTTCCCACTTGCCCTTGTAGAGCGCGTCCTGGAACTCGGGCGGACGGTTGCCCAAGGGGCAGGCCCAGTGGCAGAACGGCACGCCGCAGTCCATGCAGCGCGAGGCCTGTTGCTTGCGCTCCCCGGTGTTCAGCGTCTGCTCCACTTCCCCGAAGTCGTTGACGCGGTCGTGCACCGGACGGTAGCCGGCCTCCTGCCGCGGTATGGTGAGGAATGCTTTAGGATTTCCCATGTCTCTGTTGCTTTTGTCGTTTCACGTTTTTGGGCGGCCGCACGTCAGTAGTCGCGCTGCACGTCGGCTATCTTCTGGCGGAGCTTGCGCATCTGCTCTTCCGCCAGCACGCGCTTGTATTCGATGGGGGTCACCTGGATGAACTCCTCCGCGTAATGCGCCCAGTCGTCCAGCATGGCGCGGGCGAGTTCCGAGCCCGTGTAGAGGTAGTGCCGGCGCACGAGCTCGTGCAGCTCCTTGCGCGACGCGGAGCTCTCCGGGAGGGAAAGCTCCACCATCTCCATGTTGCAGAAGTAGTCGAACGTGCGGTCCTTGTCCCAGACGTAGGCCACGCCGCCGCTCATCCCCGCGGCGAAGTTGCGCCCCGTGCCGCCCAGTACGACTACCCGTCCGCCCGTCATGTACTCGCAGCAGTGGTCGCCCACGCCCTCCACCACGGCGATGGCTCCCGAGTTGCGCACGGCGAAGCGTTCGCCCGCCCGCCCGTTGATGTAGACCTCTCCGCCCGTCGCCCCGTAAAGTAGCGTGTTGCCCGCGATGACGTTGCGTGCGGCATCGAAGACGGAGCGGGAGGGAGGGCGAACGGAGATGCGCCCGCCGCTGAGCCCCTTGCCCAAGTAGTCGTTCGCCTCGCCTTCCAAGCTGAAGCTGATGCCTTGCGCCAGGAACGCCCCGAAGCTCTGCCCCGCCGACCCCTTGAACTTCACCTTGATGGTATCTTCGGGAAGCCCCGCCTCGCCGTACCGCCTCGCCACCACGCCGGAAAGCATGGCTCCCGCGGAACGGTCGGTGTTCGCTATGGCGTATTCCAAGGACACCTCTTTTCCGTGCTCGATTGCCGCCGCGGCGGAGGCGATGATTTCCTCGTCCATCACGTGCTCCGTCCCGTGCTTCTGCCCGCGCACGTGGTGGATGGCGGCATCCCCCTCCGCCTTGTGAAGCAGACGGCCGAAGTCCAAAAGCCCCGCTTTCGTGCCCTTTCCTCCCGGTATAGGCTCGATGAGGTCCGTGCGCCCCACGATGTCTTCTAACCGCGTGAAGCCCATCTCCGCCAAGTATTCGCGCACCTCACGCGCCAAAAAGCGGAAATAGTTGGCGAGGTATTTGTAATGCCCCCGGAAATGTGCGCGGAGACATTCGTCCTGCGTGGCGATGCCCACGGGACAGGCGTTCGTGTGGCACTTCCGCATCATGACGCACCCTAATACGATGAGTGCCGCCGTGCCGAACCCGAACTCTTCGGCTCCGAGGAGTGCCATGCTTATCACGTCGCGCCCCGTCTTGAGTTGCCCGTCGGCCTGCAGGCGCACTTGCCCCCGCAACCCGTTGGACACCAGCGTCTGCTGGGTCTCGGAAAGGCCGATTTCCGTGGGGATGCCCGCGTAGCGCACCGACGAGGCGGGCGACGCGCCCGTGCCCCCTTCCGCGCCCGAAATCACTATCAGGTCTGCTTTCGCCTTGGCCACTCCGGCGGCAATCGTCCCCACGCCGCTTTCCGCCGTCAGCTTGACGCTCACCTGCGCCTCGGGGTTGACGTTCTTCAGGTCGAAGATGAGTTGCGCCAGGTCTTCGATGGAGTAGATGTCGTGGTGCGGCGGCGGGGAAATCAGGGAGATGCCCGGAATGGAGTGCCGCGTCCGCGCTATCACCTCGTCCACCTTGAAGCCCGGGAGCTGTCCCCCTTCGCCCGGCTTCGCCCCTTGCGCTATCTTGATTTGTATCTCCTCGGCCGCCGCCAAGTACTCCGCCGTCACGCCGAAGCGTCCGCTTGCCACCTGCTTGGTCTTGCAGGAGAGCGCGATGCCGTCGCGCCTCTCGCGCCGCCTCTCGGCATCCTCGCCGCCCTCGCCCGTGTTGCTGCGTCCCCCTATCGCGTTCATCGCCAACGCCAACGCCTCGTGCGCCTCCTTGCTGATGGCTCCGAACGACATCGCTCCCGTCACGAAGTGCCTCGCTATCTCCTCCTCCGGCTCCACTTCCCCGATATCCACGGGGTTCCGCCTGAAGTCGAAGAAGTCCCGCAGGAACATCGGGCTTTCCTTGCAGTCGCACAGCTTGGAGAACTCCTTGAACTTCTCGTAGCTCCCTGTGCGTGTAGCGATCTGTAGAGCCGATATGGTCTCCGGGTTCCACGCGTGTCGCTCCCCGTCCTTGCGGAAAGAGTACAGACCCGCGTGGGGCAGGAGCCCGCCAAGCTCCGCGGAGCCGTATCCCGCGGCGTGGAAGGCCGCGTAGTCCCTCGCCACTTCCTCCAAGCCTATCCCCCCGATGGTGGACAAGCCGCCGCCGAAGTACCGTCCCAGAAGTTCCTCGCCCAAGCCCACGGACTCGAACGTCTTCGCGCCGCGGTAGGAACGTATCGTGCTGATGCCCATCTTGCTCATCACCTTGTACAAGCCCTTGCACACCGCCTTGATGTAGTTCCTTTCCGCCGTCTCGTAGTCCATTTGTATCTCTTTCCGCCTCACCAAGTCGTCGATGACCGCGAACGCCATGTAGGGATTGATGGCACTCGCCCCGTAGCCCATTAACAGAGCCGCGTGCATCACCTCGCGGGTCTCCCCGCTCTCCGCTATCAGTGCCGTCTGCACCCGCTTCTGCACCGAAATCAGGTGATGGTGCACGGCACTCACCGCCAGCAGGGAGGGAATGGCCGCGTGCGAGGAATCCACGCCCCGGTCGGACAGGATAATGTAGTTCGCGCCGCCGTCCACTGCCTCTTCCGCACGCTGGCACAGTGCCGACACCGCCTCTTCCAAGGCCGCCCTGCCGCCCCGCGCCTCGAACCACATGGGGAGCTTCACCGTGTTGAACCCCTTGTAGCGTATGTTGCACAGGATATCTAACTGCGTGTTGTTCAGCACGGGATGCGGCAGCCGCACCATCTTGCAGTGAGCCTCGCTCGGCGACAGGATGTCCGTGCCCACCGCCCCGATGTATTCGCTTAGTGACATGACCAGCTCCTCGCGTATAGGGTCTATGGGAGGGTTTGTCACCTGGGCGAACTGTTGCCGGAAGTAGTCGAACAGAAGCTGGGGACGCGACGACAGCACCGCCGGCGGCGTGTCGCTCCCCATCGAAGCCGTCGGCTCCGCACCGTTCGTGCACATCGGCACGAGGACTCGTTCCACGTCCTCCCGCGTGAAGCCGAACGCGCGTAGCCGCCGTCCGAAGTCTCCTATCCCGTTCTCCGCCTTGCGTCCGCTCCGCAGAGCGTCCAAGTCGATGCGGTTGGCCGCGAGCCACTGCCCGTAAGGCTTGGCTGATGCCAAGCACCCCTTCAGCTCCCCGTCGCGGTATATCCTTCCCTCCTGCGTGTCCACCATGAGCATCTTGCCCGGCTCCAAGCGGCCCTTCTCCTCGATGTCGCACGCATCGAAGACGGCCGCCCCCGCCTCGCTCGCCGCCACCATCATCCCGTCCCGCGTGACCAAGTAGCGCGCCGGACGAAGGCCGTTCCGGTCTAACATCCCACCCGCGTAGCGGCCGTCGCTGAAAAGTAGCGCGGCCGGCCCGTCCCACGGCTCCATCAGGATGGAGTGGTACTCGTAGAACGCCTTCAAGTCCTCGCTTATGGGGTTCTTGTCGTTGAACGACTCCGGCACGAGCATCGCCATGGCGTGAGGCAGGCTCATGCCCGACATGACGAAGAACTCCAGCGCGTTGTCCAACGACGCGCTGTCGCTCATGCCGCGCTCGATGACGGGTCCCGCCGCCCCCACCTCGCCCAACGCCGGCGTGGACAGCACGCTCTCGCGAGCCTCCATCCACGCCCGGTTGCCGCGTATGGTGTTTATCTCCCCGTTGTGCGCCAGCAGACGGAAAGGTTGCGCCAAGCTCCATGTGGGGAATGTGTTGGTGCTGAACCGCGAATGCACGATGGCGAGCCCGCTCGTGAAGTAGGGCTGCGTGAGGTCGGGGAAGTACTCCCTGAGTTGCACGGACGAGAGCATCCCCTTGTAGACGATAGTCCTGCATGAGAGGGAGACGACGTAGAAGTCCTTGTGGCGGACGCGTCCTTCTGTCCTCTTCCTTATCTTGTAAAGGGTGCGTTCAAGCCCCTCGGTGTCGGTCGCTCCCGTGATGAACACCTGCTTGATGCTCGGCTCCGTCTCGGCCGCCGCTTCCCCAAGCACGGAACTGTTGACGGGGATATCGCGCACGTGCGTCAGCTTGAGCCCCTCCCGCTCCGTCTCCTCAACCATGATGCCCAGTATCCGCGCCTGTTCCCTCTCGTCCTTGGGCAGGAACACCAGCCCCGTGCCGTATTTGCCTTTCTCCGGCACGGGAATCCCCTGCAGGAGGATGAACTCGTGCGGTATCTGGAGCAGGATGCCCGCCCCGTCGCCCGTCTTGTTGTCGGCACCCTCCGCCCCGCGGTGCTTCATGTTTTCCAGCACCTTGAGCGCGGCATCCACCAGTTCGTGCGACTTGTTGCCGTGTACGTTCACTATCATGCCCACGCCACACGCATCGTGTTCGTTCGAGGCATCGTATAAACCTGCGGGCATCCCCGCTTTCGTTTCTGTTTCCTTGCCGCGGTTTCTTTTGATAAAAAGTTCCTGTTTTTCTCGGTTCATTACCTTTATGCGATGTTATTCCGTGTCGTCATGTCATTTTGGCTTGCAAAATTATTCATTATAATCCAAAAACGCAATGGAATATGGGCGATTTTTTTCTTGGAACGCCCGAGCGACGGTCTTTAAAGTCCAACAGCAAACGCGACAAAGTTACGTGAGATTTTTTGAAGGAGCGGGGTTCGGGAGAATCGAGATTGGGTTTTCCCTCTTGAAATCGTGCTTATGGGAGTCGCACCCCCGGCTCATATCTGCTTCCGCACATGCCCGTCGTCCGGCTCCGGGCCTGTCGGCTTCCATGGCATGCGGTCGGTTTCGACACGCCGGTTTGGCTTCGAT
>CAYXQT010000023.1:0-18997 GCA_964466445.1 uncultured Paraprevotella sp.
GTCGCGGACGGAAGCCGCCGCGGGCGGAGGGGCTTGCACGAGAGATTGATGGAGAGAACCGCGCAAGGGAAGAACGCGCGGTAAGGACGCGGCGGCGGACATCGGTCTCCCCGGGGCGTCCGCCGCCCGCACCCGCCCTCCTGTCCCGCCGAAGCGACAGGAGGGCGTTTTTTTGATGCCCGTGCGTCCGCCTTTCAGGGATTTCCTTTCGGGGTGTCGCCCGCTGGCATCCGCCTCGTTCAGCGGACAATGATCTTGTCTTGTCTCACGCTGCCGTCGGTGAACGTGGTCCGGCGGATGTTGACGCCCTTGCGGGGCTGTTCCGACCGGATGCCGTCCATCGAATAGTATGCCGTGCGAGCCACGGCCTTGCCGCCGGTCGTCCCCTGCACCTTGCTGCCTTCTTCCACGGGAACGAACTCGAACGGGTAATCGTTCGGCTCTTCCGTCGCGGCGAAGTCGATGCTGCCGTCTTCCGCCACTTGCCAATAGACGTTGCCGCCGCGGGCCGACTTCCGGATGGCCAGCGTCTCGACACCCGCCGCCCCGCTGAGGCGGAACGGTCTGACCTTGCCCTTCCGCCACAGCCCCTCGTCCGTCAGGTAGGCACTGTCCAAGGCCGATCGGAAGCCGTGGGTGGTGTAGGGAGAAGTGTTCACGACAGTCCATTGCCGTGCCTTCTCGCCGGATGCGTCCTTGGGCTCGAACGAGGGGCGGCCGCCGTCGCCATGGTTGGTGAGGTACGTCCCGTAGGTCTTGTGCCGTATGTAGTAGTCGCCCGGCGGCACGACTCGGTATTCCGCCTCTTTCACGTAGACTTGGTAAGTGACGGTGCTCGTCCGCCCGTTCGCGGCATAGTCCAGCGTATAGGTGCCTGAGGTTTGCGCGTCGTCGATGGCGAGCGAGTCCGCGGTCGAGCCGTCTCCCCATGAATAAGTCCCTCCGGCCAGGGCTTCGGCCGGCGTGGCGGTGAGCACCACGTCGTCGCCCTTTTCCACAATCACCATGTCCTTGTCCGTGTGCCGCTCGCCGTTGACGATGATGTCGGGGCGCACGTCCCGCACGTCGATGCGGAAGACGGTCTCCTGCCGCCGCCCGCCTTGGTTGGTATAGACGACGGAGACGGTGCGCGAGGCCGTGACGTGCGGCAGGGTCATGGAAGGGGCGGTGCCGCCGGTCTCCCACGCATAGGTGCCGTAGCCGTCCGCGGCGGATATCGACAGGGAGACCCCGCTGCCGTACAGCACGTTGGCGGAAGTCCCCGCCCGTGTGTCGCCGTCGCAGGTTATGGCCGCGCTGACGGTGCTTTCCTCGCAGTCGCCTTCCACGGCGATGCTGAACATCAGCTCGCTTTCCACTCCGTTCCCGTTCGTGTACGTCACGCGCCGGATGCCGCTCCTGTCGGCCGCCACGGTGAGGTCTCTCGTGTCCTCCCCGGAGTCCCACTTCCATTTTCCCGTGTCGGTCTCCCCTTCGGGAAGTTGCGGTTTCAGGGTGACGAGGGTGCCGGCGGGTAGCGTCCGCGTGGGTTCGGCAAGGTACGTGTTGTGCAGTCCGCCCAGTTCGTTGTGCTCCACGCTTGTGCCGTCGTACTCCATCACGGGCGTGAGCGGGGTGGGTATCTGCTCCGGTGCGGGGAAGTCGCGGGTGTTCATCAGGACGGAATAGCCCAAGTGGTCGTACCCTCCGCTGGTGCCGCCCTGTCCGCCTCCGTCGATGCCCATTTTCTCGTAGGCCGCTTCCGAGAAAGGCATCCTCACGCCCTTGATACCCTCGTAGTGGCCGATGACCGTGCCCCAGTACGGGCGAATCTGCTCTCCGAGTGCGGGGGCGGTCTGCAGCCATGCGCGGCTGTCGCTCCAATAGAAGCCGTTGGAGGCGTAATGGTAATCCGTCCACGGCAAGCCGGGCACGCCCTGCATCTGTGCGGCGAGGTACTCTATGCCCGCCGCCAGCCTGTGGTCCATGTAGGAGAACAAGTCGTCGCCCTGATTCCATCCGGTGTGTGCCACGTCCACGGCGAGCCCGCCGGCCATGGCGGCATGCCCCGTGTCGCGCCCGCTTTCCTGCATCTGTCCTATCTTGCCGTAGGCGCCGGTTTCGAGTTCGGACTCCTGCGTCGTGACCACGAGGTTTCCCAAGAAGTCGGTCAGCCCGTCGTTGAGGATGGGGTCGGACGTGCGCGGATCCGTGAAAGTGCCGACCTGATCGTACTTGAAGAAAGAAAGTCCCTGGTTGTAGATGAACACGTCGTCGCAGAGGATGCCGATGGACATGACTGCCAGCAGGTTGCAAAGTCCCCAGTTCGACCAGTAATGTCCGGGGCATTGCCACCATTTCCCCGCATTCTCCCAAGTGCCGTTGCGGGAACGCAGGAAACCGATGCAGGGCGGGTACCACACGTCGAGCATCCACCGTTTGAATACGGCGAAGTCCTCGCGGGACCACCCGCCGTAGTCGCGCACGAGCTCGGCGGCGTTGGCGAAGGCGTACCCGTACAGTCCCGCGGCCAGCGCGTAGTTGGAATCGCCCCCGATGCCCGTGGTGGTGTGTGCCCATTTCATCAGCACGTCCACGGCATGCGCGGCATGCTCTTCCGTGCCGTCGATTTTCCACCGCAGGGCGTTCTGGTAGGCGATGGAGGCCCCGCGGGCGGCGTTGAGGTAATTCTCCCCCGAACCGCCGCGTATGATGGTCGGTACGGGGTACGTGGCCGCCGATGCCTGCGCGTAAGGCGCATGGACAAGGATGTCGTGCGCCGCCACGACTTTTTCGTTCCCGGCCTTGAGCTGTTCCCTGACGCGCTCGAAGTCGGCCTCGGTATGCAGGGCGCCGGGATGCCGGAAGCCCCTTTCCGTGTCGTACCCCGCCGTGATGCCCGCGGTGTCGAAGGCGAACCCTTCCGTGGCTTCCAAGGCCGCGCGGGCGGACGCGAGGTTTCCGAGTTGCCGGTTCACGGCGGTCCGGTCTGCCTTGCCCTCGTCCGCGATGTCCCGGGCGATGTTGATTTCGTCCCGGTAAAGGGCGACGGCCGCGCCGGTGTAGGAAGAGGCATGCGCGGCGACATGTTCCTCCGCTTCGTTTATGGCTTTTCGCAGTGCCGTGAAGTCGCCCGGACGATCGCAGGCCTGTTCGTGTCCCGCGCCGCCGGTTGCGGCAGCCCGTCCGCCGGTCTTCGGCATCCCCGGCACGCGGCCATGGAGGCGGATGCCTGTTGCAGGGACTTGTCCCCGTCCGCCGCCGCTAACGCTCTCAATGCCTTCGTGCGACCGAAAGCCGTTCACCCCGACCGTTGCGACGGGGACGGCGCATGCGATGAGGCAGGATGCCCACAGCGTCGCGTGCCGGTATCTTCTGCTGTTCATGTTCTTGTCCATAAGTGTGGCTCGATGCAATTCGTGTCCTTTGTTTTTGACCTTATGCGGATGCCCCTTGAAGTCACCCGTCATGAAAGATGTAAGGAAAGCCGAAGCGCGGCACGGGAACCGGCTTTCCCCGTGCCGCGCTTCGGGCGGGGCGATTTCCCTTTTCCGTTCCCGCCTTTTCCCTCCGCCCTTGCCTGAGGCGGGCGGTGCCGCGGCGGAGTCCAAGCGGGCTTGGACCTACTTCCGGCTTGCGCCGCCGTTCCAGTAATCCTCTAACCGGTCGGCCTCTTCCTTTGTCAAGTGGATGACCGCTCCGTGCTTGGGCGAACTGAAGTTGGTGGTCTTCATCACGCCCTCGTTGAAGCGTCCCAAGTCTTTGAAGTGCACGAAGTCGGCGGTCTCGGCGAAGCCGAAGTTGTGCGGCTTGATGCCGAAGATGTCGTACATGAGAATCCACTTGTCCTCTCCGATGCGCTTCCACACGTTAGGGGCTTCGCAGGCCGACGGCTCGAAGTCCACCCAGCGCGGGTCGAAGCGGTAGCCTCCGTCGATGCGGTCGGAGACGGCCTGCTTGATGCCCGACCCCGACTCGTGCGCCACGTAGAACAGGCGATATTCCGTCCGTTGCCGGGCTTCGTTCCATACCGGGGTGATGTCGCCGTCGATGGCGGACGCTCCCGACGGGTATTCATATAGGATTTGCGGGATGCTCTCCATGCGGTTGAAGTCTTGGTTCACGTAAGCATAATAAAGCCTGTTCTGTTCGTTGCCGAACCGCATGGTGAAATAAATCATCAGCCGTCCCGTGGCCGGGTCGCAGACCGTCTCAGGCGCCCAGGCGCAGCCGATTTGCGCGAATTCCGCCGACAGCCTGTCGAAGCGTATGTTGGCGCGGGTCCAGTGTATGAGGTCGAACGACTTCATCAGCACCAAGCCGCGGTTGTTCCCCCATCCGTAGGCTTTCCCGTCGCGCTCCCATTCCGTGTCGCGGTAGCCCTCGCGCTGCGCGTAGATGTGCAAGTCGGTCATGGCCAGGTAGAAGCCGCCGTCCGGCCCGCGGTAGATATGCGGGTCGCGGATGCCCTTCTGGTCGGCTATCGTGTCGCCCGCGATAATGGGCTTGCCGTCGTTCAGGGCGGTGAAAGTGTAGCCGTCGCGGCTGACGGCCGCATGCAGTCCGTGGTCTTCGTCCTTGTGGAACACCATGAGGTAGGCGGCCATGTCCTTTTCCTGCGGCGTGGCGTCGCGGAAGGTGAAGCCGCGGAAGGTCGCGCGTCCCTTCCCGGCGGAAAGGAGCGCGGGACGGAGGGCATGAAACCCGCCGTAGCCGTTGTGGTGGAAGGCGGACACGTCGATGCCCGCGGCCAGTTCCTCCCATGTCTTTCCGTCCTTTCCGGCGCAGACGGTCAGCCGGTTGGCGCGGTTGAGCAGGCGGAGGTGGAAATGGTTCCGGTAGGCGGACGGCAGCGTTTCGGCCTTTTCCCCGTTCCGGTATATCGTGAACGTCTTCCCGTCAGAGACGATGCCGGCGTAAGCCTTCTCGTCGTAGAACAGGAGCAGTCCGCCCGTGTTCCCTTTCCCGAGGGTGACTTCCGTCGTGAGTTCGTAGTTCTTGCCGGTGGCGGTGACCAAGAGCAGCCGCCCGTCCGCCGGGGTCTTTCCCTTGGCTTTCACGCTCATGCCGTCCTTGCCGAACGAGAGGCTTTCGGGCGCGTATTCCTTCCAGAACGTCCATTGCAGTCCGAGCCGCGTCCCCGTGAAGTCGTCCGAGAGCTTCATCCCGTGCCTTTCAGGGTCTTGCGCGGGGAGCGGACGCGCGTCGTGCCGCAACTTGACCCATCCGTCAGCCGTCCATTCCACGGGTTCTGCCAGAGTCTGGCGGCCCAGCGTGTGGAAGCCTTGCGCGTAGGCGTGGTACACCACCCACCAGTTCCCCTCCGCGTCGTCGATGAGCGTGCCGTGCCCTTTCGACCACCATGGGTCGCTCGCGCTGTAGGTATGCACCAAGGGATTGTAAGGGGAGTTCTCCCACGGCCCGGACACGCTTCTGGAACGTGCCGCGACTACCATGTGGCTCGTGGCCGGCCCCGCCGTGCCGCCTTCCGCCGACACCATATAATAATAGCCGTCCTTGTGCAACAGCTTCGGGCTTTCTAAGAACATTTCCCCGTTGCCTTCGGTTTTCCAATCCTTGGGGAACTGCCAGCCCTCGTAGACGGTCTTCTTCGGCCCCGTCACTTTCAGCCCGTCGTCGCTCAGCGGGGCTATGGAACCCTTGTCCACGTACAGATACCGCCTGCCGTCCTCGCCCGTCACGTGTCCGGGGTCGATGCCCGTCAGGTCGAGTTTCACGGGCCGGCTCCACGGGCCGCGTATGTCGTCGGCACAAATCACGTGGATGACGCCGCCGACGGGATAGTAGATGTAGTAACGTCCCCCGTGCTTCACCAAGTCGGGCGCGTAGACAGAGCCTTCATATCCGTGCAACGCGCGGGCGACGGGAGTCCAGTTCGCCAGGTCGGTGGAATGCCAGATGAGCAAGCCCGGCGCGTAGTCAAAGGAAGAGTTCGTCATGTAGAAGTCCTTTCCCTCCCTGATGATGGAGGGGTCGGGATAGTCCCCGGCAAGGAGCAGTCGGGGCAAAGTCTGCGTGCGGCCTGCGGCCGCCGGACACAAAAGGAGCAGACAGAGGAGCAGTTTGCTCATAAGGTTACGGGTCATGGTGTCGGTCATTAAGGTTTGTCGGTTCTAAATTCTTTCCAAAGGTATATAAATAGGGAAAGAAGAACGTACTGCCGACCCGTGAGCGAAGTCGTTTTTAATACAATTTAACTGTCGCGGGGCGGTGAAACCGTTTCCGGTTCTCCGCACGTCCGGGTAAATCCTGCTTTTGCCGTCTGCGTGGCACGGCGGACGGAGGCTTACGAGGAGCCGTCCATCGGTGCGCGGAAAGTGCATCCGTTCCTCCATTCCGAGCAGCCGAGGGCGGTCTTGCCTTTGATGACGCGTCCTTTCCCGCAGAGCGGACAGCGGTCTCCCTCCTTCGGCACGCGGGGCGCGGTCGGGACTGCGACAGCCTGGGGCGCGGACAGTCTTTTGCGTGCCGCCTTTTTGGTGTCGGCGGTTTTTCCCTTTGGGGCGGCCTTTTTCCCTTTGGGGGCGGGCGGTTCTTCCCGCGCTTCCGCCACACGGCGGTTGGTGTTGTCCGTCAGGACGGTGCGCACGATTTCGGTTACCATTTGCTTGAGTTCTTCCAGAAACGTCTTGGCATCGTAGGTTCTCTTTTCAATCAGCCGCAGGCGGCGTTCCCAAATGCCGGTCAGTTCGGCACTTTTGAGCAGTTCCTCGTGAATCAGGCTGATGAGTTCCACTCCCGTCGGGGTGGCTATCAGGTTTTTCCGTTCCTGCCGGATGTAATGCCGCTTGAAGAGCGTCTGGATGATGGCGGCGCGGGTGGACGGGCGGCCTATGCCGTTCTCTTTCAGCGCGTCGCGCAGTTCCTCGTCGTCCACCATGCGTCCGGCGGTCTCCATGGCGCGCAGGAGCGTGGCTTCCGTGTAAGGTTTGGGCGGTTGCGTCCATTTCTCTGCCAAGTCGGGTACGTGGGGGCCGCTTTCTCCTTTCTTGAAAACGGGGAGCGCACGTTCCCCGTCGCCGGGCTTCGCCGCGTTTCCGGACGTCCCGGCATCTTGTGCATATACGTCGCGCCAGCCCGGCGAGAGGATTTGCTTGCCGGCGACCTTGAACGGGATGCCGGCCGTTTCGCCGAGGATGGTGGTGGTGGCAAACTTGCAGTCGGGGTAGAACGCCGCGATGAAACGCCGCGCCACGAGGTCGAACACCCGCTGTTCGTCCGGGGTCAGGCCGCGCGGCGGCACGCCCGTGGGGATGATGGCATGGTGGTCGGTGACTTTGGAGGAGTCGAACACCTTTTTGCTCTTCTTCAGCGGCGTGCCGCGCAGGGGTTGGAGCAGGGCGGCGTATTCCCCGGCGATGCCGTTGAGGATGGCTTTGCATTTCGGATAAATGTCGTCGCTCAGGAAGGTGGTGTCCACGCGCGGGTAAGTCGTGGCCTTTTTCTCGTAGAGCGACTGGATGAGCTGCAGGGTCAGGTCGGAAGAGAAGGAGAACTTGCGGTTGCATTCCACTTGCAGCGAGGTCAGGTCGTACAGGCGGGGCGGGGCTTCCGTCCCGTTTTTCTTGGCGACGGACGTGACCGTGAACGGCGCGTCTTTGATTTGTTCGAGGGCTTTCCGCGCCTCCTCTTCGGTGGAGAATCCCCGCCGCGGCGGCTCGCCGCCCCTGCTTACCTCTTTGTCCTCGCCGCTTTCCGCTTTCGTGCCGGATGCCGTCTCTTCCTCGTCTTGCCCCATGACCGCCGTGAAGACGGTATCGCGGTAGTTGGTGGTCAGCACCCAATAAGGCTCCGGCTTGAAGTTCTCGATTTCCAGTTGTCGGTTGACGATGAGTGCCAGCGTGGGAGTCTGCACCCGCCCGATGCTCAGCACCTGACGGCCCCGGGCGTATTTCAGCGTGTAGAGCCGCGTGGCGTTCATGCCCAGCGTCCAGTCGCCTATGGCGCGGCTCAGCCCGGCCTCGTAGAGCGGCTGGTACTCGCTCTGGTCTTTCAGGTTGCCGAACCCCTCGCGGATGGCTTCTTCCGTGAGCGACGAAATCCAGAGGCGTTTGACGGGACAGCGCACGCCGGCTTTCTGCATGACCCAGCGTTGTATCAGTTCCCCCTCCTGCCCGGCATCGCCGCAGTTGACAATCATGTCGGCGGCCTGCATCAGCCGTTCGATTACCCGGAACTGTTCTTCGACGCCCTTGTCGTTTTTCAGCTTGATTCCGAAACGGGGAGGAATCATCGGCAGTGAAGAAAGGCTCCACGTCTTCCACAGCGGCGTGTATTCGTGCGGTTCCTTGAGTTCGCAAAGGTGGCCGAAAGTCCAGGTGACTTGATAACCGTTGCCTTCCCAGTAGTTGCGGCGGTCATGCGTTGCGCCCAGCACGCGGGCGATGTCCCTGCCCACGCTGGGCTTCTCCGCGATACATACAATCATGCGTTCCCTTTCTTGAGTTTGCCGCGGCAAAGATAGTGCTTTTTGCCGGAAAGGCGGCTTGTCCGACCGAACTTTGTCGCGGAGGCGGGAGGAGAGGGACGAGGGATGTTTATTTATGCGAAATAACATTAAAAACGGCAAAAGGCTGTTTGATTCTTCGCTTTTATAGATAGATTTGTATGGTTTAACATAAAAACGATTGAAACATGGGAAATTTTACTTTAAGAGCGGAAACTTTTTCGTGCGCCTTGCTTGCCTTGCTGTTTGGGACGCGGACGGCGCAGGCACAGGACTATCCTTCGTTAGAGGAACTCTACGGGCGTTACACGTTTGAGGGGACATGCACTTATGTCGACATGGAAACCGGGGCGGAAGCCGAAGCCCCCGTCCCCGCCGCGACGGGCTACAAGATGGCCGTGCTGCCGGGAGAAGAAGAGAACGAAGTGAAGATTTTGGGCTTTTTCGGCTACGGCAACGGGATAAAAGCGAAGTACGATGCCGGAAAGGGAACGTTGGAATGCAGCCAGGAGGCGGCATACATCTGCGCCAACATGAACATGATGGAAGGCGGGGGCGTGATGGTGAGCGTCGACGGAGGCGAAGGGGGTTCGCTGGGCTACGTGTATTCCGTGTCCAAACAGGACGGGAGCATCGTGATGACGTCCCAAAGCCCCATGACGGCTACTTACATGAGCATGACGGAGAACGGCGGCATGGGCACTCTTACTTACGCGGCCGGCTATACGTTGAAGAAAGACGGCAACACCGTTCCCGTGTCCTCGGCGGAGGGGAATTACGCGTTCTCGGGCGAAAACGTGGTGAACACCTCGGTGGATGCCGCCGAAGAGGTGTTCGACCTGACGCTGAAGGCGAAAGGGGAGGGCAAGGTGGCGGTGTCCGGCCTGTTCGGTTTCGCGGATGAGATCGAAGCCGACTACTACGAAGACGGGGGGATAGTCGTCCTGCCCTCATCCGTGGTGTTTGAAAACGGCTTGTTCATGGGCGCGTTCGAGGGCTCGGCGGATTTTGAAATGATGGATGCGGTCTATCCTTTCGAAGAAGCTCCTTACTTGTACGTGGAAGAGGGGCGGTTGGTGACCCCTTGCAGTTTCTTCGTGTACGGCGAGTTCGACACGGAGTTTTACACGCGTAAGCAGTTCTCCTTCCAGGGAGGAACAGCCGTGAAGGAGAGCAACGGCGTAAGCGGCCATGGTGTCGGAAAGACCGGAATCCTTGGCGGGGATGGCTCGATTCGCGTGGAAGGGACGGAGGACACCGACATCCGCGTGTTTGACCCGCAGGGAATACTTGAGGCATCCGCGCACGGGAGCGCGGCGACGTTCGGCGGCCTCAAGCCCGGCTTCTATATAGTAAAAGCCGGCGGACGGACGGCGAAGGTCGTGGTGAGATAATCCGGAAAACGTATCTATGCGGAACCAGAGACGGTGCAGGGCGAAAGCCGCGGCAGACGGGAAAGGCGGTGCGAGGCGAGAGCGAAGCCAAGCTTGCTGGGGCTTTGCCGAGCCTCCGCCCGCATCGGACGAAGTCAAAGGAAGTCCTTCGGGCTTCCGGGCTTGGAGGAGAGGGCTTCAGTTTGTCTTCGGGCTCGCCTTGCGCCGTCCTCCCTTCTTGAAAGCCTGTCCCGTGAGACTTGTCTTGTTCGTGCTGACGATGACTTCTGTCCGCGTCCTTCACGCACAAGACGGTACGATTGGCGGGGAAACGGCTCGCGAGGCGACGGCCGGAAGTCCGGGGCGGGTGACGGTGAAAGGTGTCGTGACGGACAAGGAGACGGGAGAACCCATGATCGGGGTTTCCATCCGGGTGACGGGTACGGACGTGATGACGGTGACGGATGTCCAAGGCGGCTATTCGCTGACTTTGCCGGAAGGCCGTTACAAGGTGGTCTTCACCTATGTGGGCTATGAGAAAGTGGAACGGGAGGTGGACGCTTCCCGTCCGGAAAGTTTCAAGGAGATAACGATGTCGCCGTCGGCGAGCGCGATGGGCGAAGTGGTGGTGACGGGAATCTACCAACGCAAGAAAGAAAGTTTCACGGGCTCTGCCGCGACTTTCGAGGGGGCGGAGCTGAAGAAAGTCGGGGTGCAGAACGTTCTGCAAAGCCTGAAGACCCTCGACCCGTCTTTCAAGATAGAGGAGAACGTCCGGTTCGGCTCCGACCCGAACCGTATGCCGGATGTCGAGATACGCGGCAAGAGCAGCATCATGGGATTGAGAGAGGAGTACGGCACCGACCCGAACCAGCCCCTGTTCATCTTGGACGGGTTTGAAACCGACTTGCAGACGGTCTCGGACTTGAACATGAACCGCGTGGCTTCCGTCACGATACTGAAAGATGCCGCCTCCACGGCCATTTACGGCTCGAAGGCGGCCAACGGCGTGGTGGTCATCGAGACGGTGAAGCCGGAGCGGGGGCGGCTGCGCCTGAGCTACAAGGGCGACTTCTCGCTGACGACGGCAGACCTGACGGACTACAACCTGATGGACGCCGCCGAGAAGATAAGGTTTGAGGAACTGGCGGGGCTATATACCGACTTGACGAACGACCCGCTGAACCAGCTAAGGTTAGACAACCTCAGGAACGAACGCCTGAAAGAAGTGGCACGTGGAGTGGACACCTATTGGCTGAGCGAACCGCTACGCACCGGCTTCGTGCAGAAGCACAGCGTCTACGCCGAGGGCGGGGAAGAGAAAATCCGTTACGGGCTGGGACTGGCCTACGGGAACACGGAGGGCGTGATGAAGGAGTCGAGCCGCCGGACTTTGTCGGGCAACCTGGATCTGGTGTATCGCACGGGAAAGTTCCAGTTCAGCAACAAGCTGACGATAGACTACGTAGAAACCTCCGACCCCGTGGTGCCTTTCTCCGAATATGCGCTGGCCAACCCCTATTACCGCAAGCGGAACGCCGACGGCGGAGTGGACAAGTACCTGTATGTCCCGGAGAACGACGATGAGGCTCCCGTCCCCAACCCGCTTTGGAACGCCGGACTGAACAATTATGACCTCGGGGACGAGACCGGCTTTACGAATAACTTCATCGCGGAGTGGTTCGCCACGGCGGATTTGCGTGCCCGCGCCAAGTTCGGAGTGACGAGAAGCACGGCGGAGGACGAGAGGCGCCTGTCCCCGTTGCACTCGGATTTCGACAGCATGAGCGACACGGAGAAGGGTTCTTACGAACATTCCTCCTCCACCCTCACGAAGTACGAGGGGGATTTGTCCGTGACTTACGGCAAGCTGTTCCGCGAGGTCCACATGCTCAACCTCGTGGGAGGCTTCAACTTTTCCAATGCGAAGTCCACCCGTAACGGTTACGCGGCGACGGGCTTCACCGAAGACCAGTTCGGCGCGCCTTCCTTCGCCAACGGCTATCCGGACGGCGGGAAACCGTCATATTCGGAGAGCACCACGCGAGCGGCGAGCTTCTACCTGAACGGCGGCTACGCTTATGACAACCGTTACCTGCTCGACGTGAACTACCGGCGCGACGGGGCTTCCATGTTCGGGTCGAGCCACCGCTTCCGCGACACGTGGTCGGTGGGCGTGGGCTGGAACATCCACAAGGAAAAGTTCATGGACGGCACGGACTTGTTCCGGCTGCTCAAGTTGCGTGCCTCCGTCGGCAATCCCGGCAACCAGAACTTCTCCGCTTACCAAGCCTTCACGACTTACCGCTTCAACGGATGGATGACTAACGTGTTCGGCGCGGGCGTGCTGATATCGGACTTGGGGAATCCCGGCCTGCGATGGCAGAACACCATGAACTATACGGTAGGGACGGACATTTCCATGTTCGCGGGCCGTCTGGACGTGACGGTGGATCTCTTCCGTAAAGTCACCGACCCGCTGCTGGCAGTCATCACGACACCCGGCTCGGTGGGCGTGAAGAGCGTGGCCATGAACGCGGGGCAGCAAAACACGAACGGGATGGAGGCCACGTTGCGCGTGTCTCCCGTCCGTAACGTGGGAAAAGGCATCCAATGGACCGTCAGCCTGAATGCGCGGACGTACAAGTCGGAGTATGCCCATATCGGCAATTCCCTGAGCGCCCTCAACAAGGCCGGGCAGGCTTCGGCGACGGGGACGACGCGCTACTACGACGGGGGAAGCCCGACCGCCATCTGGGCCGTCCGTTCGGCGGGCATAGACCCCGCCACGGGCAAGGAGCTTTTCATCAAGAAGGACGGAAGCTATTCGTTCGATTACGACGTGAACGACGAAGTGGTGGTCGGCGACACGCAACCGAAGCTGGAGGGCGTTCTGGGGACTACCTTTTATTATAAGGGCTTCTCTTTCGGCGCTTATTTCCGCTACCGCATCGGGGGACAGATATTCAACACGGACTTGTACGAAAAGGTGGAGAACATCGACTTGAATGACATAAACTACAACCAAGACCGGCGCGCGTTGTACGACCGTTGGTCTGCGCCCGGGCAGGAAGCCCGCTTCAAGGGCATCTCTTTGGTGCAGAGGACGGACAGGTCCTCCCGCTTCGTGATGGACGAGAACACGTTTGCCGGAGAATCGTTCAACGCGGGGTACGAGTTCACGCAACCTTTCATCCGGAAAGCGGGCTTGTCGTCGCTGACCTTCCAGGTCGGCATGAACGACATCTTCCGGGTGTCTACCGTAAAGGCGGAACGGGGCATCGACTATCCTTTCGCCCGGACCGTGTCGTTCTCCGTCGCCGCCGTATTCTGAAAACATGATGAAGCCATGAGAATGCTGAGATATATCGTGCTGTCCCTTTCCGGCCTGTTCCTCGCGGCGGGGTGCGGCGACTGGCTTGAAGTGAAGCCTTACGACACCATGGCCGAGGGGGACTTGCTGAGCAACGAAGAGGGTTTCAAGAAATTGCTCAACGGCGTGTACGTCGATTTGAACAGGGACGAGCTGTACGGGCTGACGCTGACCGTGGAGATGGTGGAAGTCATGGGCGGCTCTTACCTGATAGGCTCCGACCCGCTGACGTGGGGCGACTATATCGACTTGGACAACCGCAACTTCACGTCCGAGTATTGGCGGACGAGGCTCGACAACACGTGGAACAAGGCGTATGAGCTGATTCGCAACTGCAACACGATACTGGAGCAGATGGAAAGCCGCAGGTCGGTCTTCACGGGCGGCAATTACAACTTGATACGGGGTGAGGCGTTGGCGTTGAGAGCCTTGTTGCACTTCGACATGTTCCGCCTGTTCGGCCCCGTTTACAAGCTGGACCCGACGAAGAAGAGCATTCCTTACGTGGCGTCCGCCTCCTTGCAGGTGCAGGAACTCCTGCCGGGGGACGAAGTGATGCGCCGTGTCATAGAAGATTTGGAGGAGGCGGAAAAGCTCCTTGCCGAAGACCCCATCATCACGACCACGGATCATCTGGCCGCCCGCGCGGGGACGGGGGAGGCCGACATCACGGAATACCGCACGCTGAGGCTTAATTATTATGCCGTGCAAGCCTTGCTCGCGCGCGCGTACTATTATATATGCAGTTACGAGGACGAGCATCAGGCCGACTACAAGGCGAAGGCCAGAAGCTACGCCGAGGGGATTGTCGACATCGCCCCGCGGCACTTCCCCTTCGTGGACAGGGCTGATGTCCTGGGAACGCCGGAGAACCCGGACCGCATCTTCGCCACGGAAGTCATTTTCGGACTGACGAACGTGAACCGCAGCCTGATGTTCAAGAACGCGAACGACCCGAACCGCAGTCCGAAGCCGGTGCTGAGGATGAACCCCGCCCTTTTGGAGATGCCCTACTTCGGCGGAGGCTCCGAATACGGCGGGTCGACCGACGACTACCGCTACGTCGCCAATTGGAAAAAGAGCGGGAACGACTACTATTTCTACAAGTACGCGGACATCGCCGACGCGGGAAGGATAGAGAACACCATCGTCCCGATGATACGGCTGGGGGAGATGTACCTGATCATCGCCGCCCTGTACGACGGGGCGGGCGAGCGTCCCCTCATGGGCAGGTGGGCGAACAAGCTGAGGGAACACCGCGGGGTGGAGAAGATGGACGAGGCGAGATACGCCCCGCGCTTCTTGGGGTACGAGTTCGTGAGGGAGCTGTACGGGGAGGGGCAGATCTTCTTCTATCATAAGCGGAACTATTCGCCGGTGCTGACCGCTTTCGACCCCGTCACGGAATTTGCCCCGGCCTCGGAGAAATTCTTCGTGGTTCCCCTGCCGGACACGGAAACGGACAACAGACAATGAACTCTCGTGTGATGAAGAAGTCAAGGATATTGTTCCCGGCGTGCCTCGCGCTTTGCCTGTGGAGCGCATGCGACGAGCGCGCCCCCGGTTTGTACGACGCTCCGGACGGGATTTACTTCGACAACCGGGCTTCCGGGAACGTGCCGGTGGACACGGTGGCCCTGACTTTCGTCTATGAGCCCGACGAAACGGAATATCTCGACGTGCCGGTTCTCGTGCGGACTGTCGGGCGGCAATCCGACACCGACCGTCCGGTCAGTCTCAAGGTGTGGTCGGACAATGCCGAGGAAGGGACGGATTACGAGCTGCCGACGCCGGCGGTGGTTCCCGCCCGCGCTTCCGCGCTTTCCTACGTAGTCCGTCTGAGGCGGACGGAGGCCATCAGGACGGAATTGAAATCCGTCCATCTGGAACTGTCGGCCAACGAGTATTTCTCCACGTTCCCGGAGAATGACCCCGGCGACGGGGCCGGCATGCGCCCTTCCGACTGGAGGCTGAAGTTCCGGATAGACTTTTCCGACTTCTATTCCACTCCTCCGGCGGGCTGGCTTCCGGAGTATGTCGGCGAGTTCTCGGAGCGCAAGCTGCGCCTGATGTGGAAGCTGTTCGACGGCGTGGTCGACCGCCGCGACTACAACGTGAAGTGGGCGATACCCTTCAACAAGTGGGTGTACATGCAACGCGAAATCAGCCTGTACATGTACGAGCAGGAGGCCATCCTCAGGGGGTACGCGCCGGGGACGGTGGACGTGGACGCGCTGGTAGACCCGTCGGCGGAGGGGGACGACCGCCGTCTGCTGGACTTCACGCCCGTGACATCTGACGAATAAAAAAGGAACGACATGGAAAGGACGAGACACATCCGCTTGCTGTGGCTGGCGTTGCCCTTCTTGTGGCAGGGTTGCGCGGAGGACAAGGGGAACTACGACTACGGGGAATTGAACGAATTGGGCATCTCGTTCGCCGACGCTTATTCCGCCGTCTCCCGCGAGCGTTTCCGCATCAAGCCGGAAGTGACGGCGGAAGAGTTCGCCCCGGATGCCTACGACTACGAATGGAAGGCTTACGACGAGGCGGGGAACCGGGAACCGGCGGTGCTCGGCACGACGCTGGACTTGGACGTGGAACTGACCCTTTCGCAGGGTACTTACCGGATAGTGCTGACCGTCACGGAAAAGGCGACGGGACTGTATTGGCAAAGGTCTGCCGCGTTGGACGTGTCGACACCGCTTTCATGCGGATGGCTGGTGCTGTGCTCCGACGGCGGGCGCGTGCGGTTGGACATGGTTTCGCATGTCAAGGACACGGGCAACGTGTATCGCGACTTGCTGAAAGGGACGGAGCTGGAGGACTGGCAAAGCCCCTACCAGCTGGTGTGCGACCCCGGAATGCGGGAACCTTTCTATATGGTGACCGGCAGCGGGACGACGCGCCTGGGCAACGACGATTTCCGGTGGGACGAGTCCTACATGATAGGCTACGAGTTCGGCAGCGGGACTTACGCGGGCACGGTGCGCCATCTGGCTTCCCACAGGCCGGGCAAGCTGTTCGTCGACACGTCCGGCCGCGTCTATTACTGCAACACGCTGACGGGCGACGGGCTGTTCGGCTCCGTCCGCGCCAACGGCTTCTACGTGGAGCCGGCAATCGGGTACGACGCCAAGGGTTCTCCTTTCGTCCCGGCGTTCATGATGTGGGACAGGAACAACCGCCGTTTCGTGGTCTGCGCCTCGGAGTTCGCCTCTGTCGGACTGGACAACGCGCGGGACGTGCCGATGGACGAACTGCCGGCCGACGGCTTCCCGACGGTGGGCGAGGAACTCTTCGCGTGGCCGACGAGGGCAGACCGGATGGACTTCGTCTGCATGGAGAACACCCGTTACGACCGCAACCAGGACGGCAGGGGAATGACCTACGCGCTTTTGGGCAAGGGCGACGACCGTTTCCTGTACGGCATCATCTTGGGCGAACTCTACTCTTTCGCCGAAGCCAAGTACGGCTACGCCTACGAGAAAGCCTTCCACGCGGACTTGTCCGCATGCACGGACATAGCCGGAGCCTCGCATTTCGCCTTCAGCTCCCTGAAGACCTTCATGTACTATGCCGCGGGCGGGAAAGTGTGGCGCGTGAATTTCTCCAATGCGCTCCCCGTCGCCGAGCCGCAGTTCGAATTGCCCGAAGGGGAAGAAGTCACCTGCCTGAAGTTCTACCTGTGGGAGCAGGAAGACGCGGACAACCGCTCCTACGACTTGATTGTGGGTAGCAAGGACGCGGGCACGGGCGCGAGCACGCTGCGCATTTACGAGGGCTTCGCGAACGAAGGCGATTTCCGCGATGCCGTTCCCGTGGAGCAATACACCGGATTCGCGGACATCGTGGACGTGATTTACCGCGAGAGGGTGGTTTACAGACAATGAACGATATGACGGACGAGATGAGGACAACAATCAAGACAACTTCCCTGTGGCTTGCCCTTTGCGCCTTCCCTTTCATGCGGGGGCGGGCGGACATCCGCCTGACGGTCGACGTGGCGGGCAAGACGGCTTCGACGGTAGCCGTGGTGTACCGGAACACCGTCGTGGAGATACCGCTGGATTCGTGCGGGCGCGGAAGCCACACCTTCCGGCACATAGGTGCCGTGCACGCCGCGCTGTTCTACGGGATGGACAGCAGGAACATCTTTCTGGAAGACGGGGACAGCATCCGCGTCTCCTTCGATGGGGCGGACTTCAGGCAAACCGTGAAATTCGAGGCGGAGGGAGGAAAGGAGAAAATCTTCAGGTACCTGAACCAGGTGAGCCTGCCGGAAGTCCCGGAGGAGAAGATGGCTCTGCCGTTCGGGGAGTACGCGGCGGCGGTGGACGGGAAAGAAAAGGCCGCGGAACGCATACTGAAAGCATGGAAATTGGACGAGGTCAGCCCGTGCTTCGTCGCCGTCGAGACCGGACGCATCCGCTACGCTTATGCCTCTTTGCTGATGATGTACGCCGTGGGGCATCCTTTCGTGGCGCGTGACACCGCCTACCGTCCGGACGAGGCTTATTACGGCAAAATCAAGGAGTACGCCGTGGAGGACGGAACTCTGGCGGAGCTGAAAGAGTACCTTGAATACATGAAAGAGGTCGCCCGGATGTTCGGATGCGGGAAAGGCGGTGCAAGCCGGAATCCTGCCGGGAGTTCTGCCGCGGCGGGCGACATCGGAGGCGGGGCGAAGACGCCTTACGAGCGCACCGTTTGTATGATGAACTACGTCGCGGACAGCATCGGGAACGACACGGTGAGGCAGGCGTTGCTGAACGCGCTGGCCGTCGAGCAGGTGGAGCAATACGGCATAGACGGCATAGACGAACTGCTGAACCTGCACGCCACTTACGTGACCGACACCGTGCTGGCGGCCGTTTTCAAGGAGAAGTATGACGCTTGGGACTTGGCGCGTCCGGGCAGGCCGTCACCCGACTTCTGCGCCGAGGACGCGGACGGCAAAGTCTATACCCTCTCCGATTTCAGGGGGAAGTACGTGTACATAGACCTCTGGGCGACGTGGTGCGGTCCCTGCCGCCGCGAGGTGCCGTTCCTCAAGGAGCTGGAAGAGGAATACAGGGGGCGCAACGTCACGTTCCTGGGTCTTTCCACGGACGCTCGCAAGGCCGACTGGATGGAAGCGGTGAAAGGCGGGGAGACGGCGGGCGTGCAGTTGTACTTGGGTGCCGGAAGCCGCTTCCAGAAAGCGTACAAGGCGGACGGCATTCCCCATTTCATCCTGCTCGACCCAGAGGGGAAGATTGTGAATGCCAACATGCTACGTCCTTCCTCGCCCGACATCCGCAACTATCTGGACGGTCGGCGGGGTTTGTGAACGGGAACGGCGACAAGACAAAAGGGCTTTCGGACTTCCCCCCTTGACGGGGCTTTCGCGTCACCGCGCCTATAAGGTAACCATCCGGAAAAAGCCGCCCGCCTGTCGCTTCGGCGAGACAGGCGGGCAGTGGACGTTCCGGCGGACGGTCTTTGCCACCGCAATCTTACCGCGTGTTCTTTCCTTGTGCGATTCTCTCCGTCATCCTCTTGTGGAAGCCCCTGCGCCCGCGGCGGCTTCCGTCCGCGACGCTCTTCTTCACAGGACTGTAGTCCGCGGTGGGTTCGTAGCTTATGCCGCTCGCGTTGGCGTATGCGAAACGTACAATAGCTCTACCGTTATCACTATTGTAACTAATGCTTTTTACGGAACCGTCACCGTTGTACTTCACATTGTCGATAGAAAAGTATTAGTTTCATAAGAAAGCCTTTGGGTCTCCGAATGCTCACACCTGACAGGGATGTTCTTAGCGG
>CAYXQT010000024.1:0-18731 GCA_964466445.1 uncultured Paraprevotella sp.
CGCCGCCCACATTGGGCGAAGCCAAAAATCCCCCCCCCCCGACGGGATTGGGAATGTCCTTGTTACTAACGTGGAACTCAGCCTGTTTCCCGTCAGATACGCCACTTTCCGCCCGCATGTCCGGACTGACGGGCATACTGCCGCCGACTTCCGCGCCGGAAACGCGGGACGAGGGACTTGCCGAAGCGGCGGCCGGAGCATCGGGCTCGGCTTGCCGGACGGATTCGGGGAAGTCGCTGGCTTTCATGTTCGCACGGTTTTTCAAAAATTACGGGGCAAAGGTACGCAAAAACTCGGACGTAAATGCACAAAGATGACAAAGAAATCGGCTTCCTTTCAAAGAAAGTTGAAGATTACGGAACTTCCGGAACAGAGAACGCCCCTGCCGCAGGGCTTGATGCCCGAAGTTCCGTTTTCGGGAAAGAGTTGCCCGCAGGAGAAAAATCCCCCTACGGGCATCCTTCCCGGCAACTCCTCCGCCCGTACCCGGCGGGACGAATCCGGACGCTTACGGGTTCATGCCGCGTTCAGCCGAAACCGGCCGCCCCTTCGACAAGACAAACGCGCTCTTTTATTCCTATATATATAATAGGTATGGCGAATGGAAGCCGCTCTGCCCTGTGGCGGCTTTCCCTACTTCAACGACACGGTCAGGGGCGTTTTCAACCGGCGGGCATAACGTTCCAGGTTCTCCTTCCAGACGGAAAAGTCCGGCATGTCGTATTTGCTCCACGCGGAACCGAAATAATAAGTGAAGGTGTCGCCCGGCTCGTAGTTGCAGATTCCCACCACATGCCCCGCGGCACCGGCTTCTTCCTTCTCCATCGGTACGTAATCCATCTTCTCCGCGCCGCCGGGGAACAGGCAGGTGAGGTATATCAGTCCGTTCATCGTCTCCTCCGGGCGATCCATCGCGTCGGCATACGCCACGTATGCGTGTTCCCGGCTTATCACATACTCCTCCGGCGCATTCTTATGCACGACGATGCCTGCCGCCACCTTGCGGGCCTTGCTCAGATTGGCATAAGTCACCTCGCACTTGTTCAGGTGCGTCCCCTTGTCCAAGGTGACGATGCGGCTTTCCACCACGTCCTTGTCCTCTCCCACTTGCGCGGGATTGAACACCATTCGGACGGAGAAGCGCAACGGCCCCATGTCTAAGATTTCCACTTCCTTGTAACATAAGGGATAGACGAACTCTTTCCCCTCCATCAGGGCGGGCACGCCGGCTCCGAGCGTGGGGCCTACCGTATAGGCGTCCATGCCGTAGCCATGGTCGCGGTGGTACGTCAGGGTACGGTGCAAGGCATCGCACTCGCCCCCGCGCCCGGCCTTGCGCAACTTGTCCTGCAAGCCGTATGAGGTCAGTTCGTTGTGGTAGAAGGTTTCGATTATCGGGTAAGGCACGTTCTTGTTGAATACGTCGAAGCCGTAGATGCGCTGTCCGCTCTTCTGGATGGCCGGGCCGTAAGCCCGCCAGCCGTTCCGGTCGTTCTCCCAGGCCAGGTCGTCCTCCCGCGAAGCATACACGCGCCCCCACGACGTGAAGCGGTAGTCGGCCGGCATGCCTTTCACAATCGTCAGGATAGTGGAAGAACCGGGACGCACGAAAGTCTGCAACAGGAGCTTGCCGTCGTGCGTCAGCTGGTAGGGCACTTCCGTCCTCTCGCCGTCGTACACCACGAACTGGCGTCCGCCTCCGATGCCGAGCCTGTCGAATACCGTCTTGGCATCCAGTTCCACCACGTCGTCGCGGTTGTCCTTCGTCGGGTTTCCCACTTCCACTTTTATCGAAGGAGAGCCTTCGGCGGCGGAAGGATTCTTGCCGCCCGCACTGCCGTCGAGATAGCGCACACGTTCGCAAGCCGCCAACAGCCACGCGCCCGTGCCGAAAGGAGCCTGCGAGGAAGCGTCTACCTTGCGGGTGGGGTCGGGCTTCTCGCCTATGGGTTGCACGTAGCCGATGCTTCCGTCCGCCTGAAGCGCGGTGGAAACCAGATAATTCCACGCTTTCTCGATTACCGGCGCATACTCCGCCTTGTCTAACAGGCCGTGGTTCACGCCCCACATCAGGCCGTAGGCGAAGAAAGCCGTCCCGCTCGTCTCAGGTCCCGGCGCGTCCTCTTCGCACAGCATGCTGCGGCTCCAGTAACCCTCCGGCCGTTGGCAGCGGGCCACGCCCTGCGCCAGCTGCCCGAAACGTTCCGCGAAGAATCCGCGGTGTTCATAGCCTTCCGGCATGTCGCCCAGCACCTTGGCCAAGCCCGCCAATACCCATCCGTCTCCGCGTGCCCAGAAGCTCTTCCCTCCACACGCCGTTTCCACTTTGGGATAGATATACTTCGCGTCGCGGTAATAGAGTTGCGCCTCGGCATCGAACATCAGGCTGTCGCTCCACAGGTAGTTCTCGTACAAACGGTCTAAGAACATGCGGTCGCCCGTCAGCTTGTACATCTTCGTCATCAGCGGCATCACCATGTAGAGCGCGTCCGCCCACCACCAGAACTTGTTCTCGTCCATGTGGCAGGCGTATGTCATCACTTCTTTCGCCCGCGCCACCTTGTAATCGGCGGGGTTCAGGTTGTACATGTCGATGTACGTCTGGAAACAAATCTGCCAGTCGCCGAAGAGCACGAAGTCCTGCCCTTCGCCATACGTCTTGTACTTCCAGTTCCTCTTGTCGTCGCTGTCGGCTCCGCGCCAGCGGTTATGCTCGCACCACCGTTGGCTGTACTCATAGTATGCGGCCTTGCCCGTCAGCCTGTAGGCTTCCATGTTTCCCGTGTAGTACGCGGCGTTGTCCCAGAAGGCACGCGTCTCGGGCGAGTTGTTCGCCTGCCAATGGTCGTTCACTTTCTCTATCAGTTGCAAGACTTCCGCCGACCCCGCGCCGCCCTGACCCGCCGCGGGCAGAAGCGTCCCCGCGCACCCCAAGAACATCCACAAGCGCAGGGACTTGAAATCCAAGTTTTTCATGTGAGTTGGTATTAAGTAATTAATGAAGCGTCCTGCAAAAGTAAGCAAAAAAAGCATAACCGGGAAGATTTTCACGGATTACCTTCCCGGACAGGCCGCATTTTGCGCCTGCGGATCAGGGCGGACGCGGACGCGGATGCTCCCCGCCTGTCCACCCTTTCCCCACCCTGCCTCCGCCGCGTTTCCAAGGGAAATCGTCCGCACAATCGGGACGGCCTTTCGCGGCACGGCTTTC
Organism: uncultured Paraprevotella sp.; assembly: GCA_964466445.1. Taxonomy (GTDB): domain Bacteria; phylum Bacteroidota; class Bacteroidia; order Bacteroidales; family Bacteroidaceae; genus Paraprevotella. Next base: position 3,212 of record CAYXQT010000024.1, read on the forward strand.
CCTCGCCATATATATAATAAGGTATAGACATACTTTTCGGGTCGTCGTTGGCTCGCAAAGACGGAAAAAACTTATCTTTGCATGGAAATAGCCACAAGTCACATTTGAAACGAAAATGAAAAAGATTGCAACCTTTTTGGCCGGAGGGCTTCTGGCCGCCGTTCCCGTACACTCGAACGCGGCGGGACTTTCATTAAAGGATTTGTGCGCGGGCGAGTATGCCGCCAAGCGCATCCACGGCGTGCACCCGCTTAACGACGGGGAAAGCTATTCGCGGCTGAGCGACGACCACAGGCAAATCGTCGCCTATTCCTTCAGGGACGGGCGGCAGAGGGACGTGCTGTTCGACGTGGCCACGACCCGCAACGTCAAGTTGGAAAAGATAGACGGCTACATCCTCTCGCCCGACGAGAGGAAAATACTGATACAGACGGACACCAGACCCGTCTACCGCCGTTCGTTCACCGCCGTCTACTACCTGTACGACATCGCCAACCGCACGCTCGACCCGCTGTCCGACAACGGGCCGCAACAGTCGCCCAAGTTCTCGCCCGACGGCAACCTCGTCGGCTTCGTCCGCGACAACAACCTGTTCCTGGTCAAACTTCTGTTCAACAACAGCGAAAGCCAAGTCACCAAGGACGGGAAGCCGGGCGAAGTCATCAACGGCATCCCCGACTGGGTGAACGAAGAGGAGTTCGGCACGAACTGCTCCTTCGACTTCAACGCCGACAACACGATGATGGCCTGGATACGCTACGACGAAAGCAAAGTGTCCGCATTCTCGTTCCCCTGGTACAAGGGCAGCAATCCCGAAAAGGAACAGTATGCGGAGTATCCCGGCCTCTACGAATACAAGTATCCCTTGGCAGGCACCGCAAATTCCACCGTCAGCGTGCAGACTTTCGACATCAAGGCGCGTGTAGTCCGCACCCTCAAACTGCCCCTCGATGCCGAGGGGTACATCCCGCGCATCCGGTTCACCAGCGACCCCGCCAAACTGGCCGTCTTCACGCTCAACCGCCACCAGGACTGCTTGGAAGTGTACATGGCCGACCCGCGCTCCACGGAGTGCAAGAAAATCCTGCGCGACAACGTGGACAAGTACATCAACGAAAACGTCTTCCATAACTTGGGCTTCTACCCCGACCGCCTCGTGCTGACCAGCGAGCGGGACGGGTACAACCGCATTTACCTCTACGACTTTAACGGCAACCTGATAAAGAAAGCCGTCGACGGCCGGCTTGTCGTCAAGAGTTTCTATGGATACGACACGGCGGACGGGAGTTTCTATTTCTCCGCCACCCAGGCCGACGACCCGACGCACACGGCTGTCTACAGGAGCGACGGCAAGGGGAAGACGGTAAGGCTCTCCACGGAAGAAGGCGACAACAGTGCCATATTCAGCAAGAACATGAAGTATTACATGAACGTCTATTCCGACATCCGTACCCCATACGTGACCACCCTCCGCACCCGCGACGGGAAGACGCTGAAAGTGCTCGAAGACAACAAGGAACTGGCGGGCAAGCTCGAAGGGCAGAATTTGGGCATGTGCGAGTTCTTCCGGTTCACCACGGGGGAAGGCGTACAGCTGAACGGCTTCATGGTGAAGCCCGCCGACTTCGCCCCCGGCAGGAAATACCCCGTCGTCATGTTCCAGTACGGCGGCCCCGGCTCGCAGCAGGTCGTGGACTCCTGGGATGCCGGCAACATGGGCGGCACCCTGTACGAGCAATATCTGGCACAGCAAGGTTTCGTCTGCGTCTGCGTGGACGGGCGCGGCACCGGGGGGCGCGGCGCGGAGTTCGAGAAGTGCACCTACCTGAACTTGGGTTACTTGGAAGCGAAAGACCAGGTGGAGACCGCCATTTACTTGGGCACGCTGCCTTACGTCGACGGTTCGCGCATCGGCATCTGGGGCTGGAGCTACGGCGGTTTCAACACGCTGATGAGCATGAGCGAAGGCCGTCCCGTCTTCGCCGCCGGAGTGGCCGTGGCTCCCACCACCTGCTGGCGTTACTACGATTCGGCCTACACGGAGCGTTTCATGCGCACGCCGAAGGAGAACGCCGCCGGGTACGCCCGCAGTCCGATAAGCCAAGTCGGCAATCTGCACGGCAAGCTCCTGATTTGCCACGGCACGGCCGACGACAACGTCCACTTCCGCAACTCCATGGAGTATGCCGAGGCGTTGGTACAGGCGGGAAAGCCGTTCATGATGCTCCCGTACAACAACCGGAACCACAACATCCTCGGCGGCAACACCCGTCTGCATCTCTTCACGAGCATCACCGACTTCTTCATCGGGAACATGAAGTAAAGGGGGCGGAGCGGAAAAGTGCATGTATCGCAAGATTTGATGGAGACAAACCATGACATATATTTCACCTCGTCGCAAGACATGGGATTTTGGGAAGACGAAACTGTCGATTTAGTCGTCACGTCGCCTCCCTATCCCATGATTGAGATGTGGGACGGGATTATGATTGGACAAAACCCCGCCATCGGCCAAGTTCTCACGGAAAAGCCGATGGAAGCTTTCGAGCTGATGCACAGAGAACTGGACAAGGTATGGCGTGAGTGCTACCGGTTGCTTAAGGAAGGCGGCTTCTTGTGCATAAACGTCGGGGACGCGACACGCACCATCAACAAAGAGTTCCGACTTTACAACAACCACGCAAGGATTGTGGACTCATGTCTGAAAGTGGGTTTCACGAACCTTCCCAACATCATCTGGCGGAAACAGACCAATGCCCCTAACAAGTTTATGGGAAGCGGAATGTTGCCGTGCGGAGCTTACGTGACCCTTGAACACGAATGGATATTGATTTTCCGCAAGGGGAACAAGCGGTGTTACGAGAAGGACGACGAGAGGCACACGCGCCGCGCCAGTTCTTTCTTCTGGGAGGAACGCAACCAATGGTTTTCCGACTTGTGGGAAATCAAGGGAGTGAAACAAAAGATAAGCAACGCGTCATCGCGCGAGCGCAACGCCTCCTTCCCTCTCGAAGTACCATATCGGCTCATCAACATGTATTCCCAACAAGGAGACACCGTACTCGATCCTTTCTACGGATTGGGAACAACGACCATAGCCGCCATGCTCACCGCACGTAACAGCATGGGCGTGGAAATAGACGGCAAACTTGCAAGTGCCATTGAACAAAATATCGGGAACGTCCGGGTCGACGCGTTCAACCGATTGGTACACAAACGCTATCAAAATCATTTGCGATTCGTGAACGAACGCGAGCACATGGGCGGGGGACTGAAATACGACAATGTCGGCCTCGGATGCAAGGTGATGACTTCGCAAGAAGTGGATCTCAGGCTGTTCTACGTAGCCAAGATAAGCAAGCGAGACACCTCCCGCCTTTCTTTCAGCTGTTCCTATTTCACGGATGCGATGTTTTTGACCGACAATACATAAAGACATGAATTTCCCACGCGCAGATGAACGGTGGCAAACCCAAGATGCCGCTTCCGCTTGAAGTGCCGGTGCGTCTCATCGTTGCCGCGCCACCCTGTTGGCAACCGAAGGACTATGGCACGCCAACGCAAATCGTTTTTAACGCATCGTCGGGGCAAGACAACCCGTAAAAATAACAGCAAGTCCCGACCTAAGGGGAAACGCGAACATGTACAGAGAGAACGGAACCGATTAACGAACCCAAACCGATACGAGAATTTGTCATGGAAAAACATTCAATGGACTTTGGCAAGAAAGAGCATGTGCTGAACTATGCTTGTCAATTATATCAACTTTCGCGCCCTAACAAAGTGGGAGTTGTAATGGCACTCATCCGGGATTGCCAGCCTTCTTCCATAGAAGAATGGAAAGAATGGTATCTGAAACATGCTTATACGGAAACGAAGAATCCGGATAAATCCACCAAGGTGACAATGGAGAGCCTTAAAGAGCTTGGCGAGCGTCTTTACGACAAAATCCGGGAATTCGTGATTCCGGACTGGGAAGAAGCGTTCAGAAGCATCACGTTGCAAGATTGCATCGACTACGTTTACAACGTTACGATTAATCGCACATACGATGGATATATGAGGGAAAAATCCGTCGTGAACGACAACCTCGCGAAGAAATTCAAAGATGTCGTCTTCGAGGAAAGCGATCCCAAACTTGACCACGCCGGCGATGTGGATTATGTGGCAAAAGTAGGCAAGTATCAGTTCGGCGTACAAATCAAACCCGTGACGGCAAATGCCAATTTTGCGGGCTACTCGCTTTCTGAACGCATGAAATCAAGTTTCGAGGATTTCACGGAGCAATATGGAGGAAAGGTATTCATCATTTATAGTCAAAAGGAAGTCATTGCCAACAAGGAGGTGGTAGAAGAGATAGCTGCGGAAATTGAAAGGCTGAAAGCTTTGCAGTAAGCGTTCGTCTGATACGGCGTTCCGCTTTCCGCGCCGGGGAGGGAAATCCAATCTCCTGAGAGTGAAATCCCGCTCTCGGGAGGTTGGTTTCCCCTCACGGGGAGAGCGTCCTCCCTTACTCGTAAATCAGGAAGATGGCCGGGACTTTGGACAAGTCCGGGAGAGGGTGCTTCTTCCATTCCTGGATTGTGCGGGTCTTGATGTACTCTTCCTTGCAGGTGATGCCCGCGGCCACGCAAAGGCGGGTCCGGGGGCGGCACGTCCGAAGAATGTCCCCGAATATCCGCGCGTTGCGGTAGGGCGTTTCGATGAAAAGCTGGGTCTGGTGTTCCGCATACGCCCTCTGTTCCAGGAATTTGATGCGCTTGGAACGTTCGGCAGGGTCTATCGGGAGGTAGCCGTTGAAAGCAAAGCTCTGCCCGTTGAGGCCGGATGCCATGAGCGCCAGTATCACGGAGGAGGAGCCTGCCAAGGGGATGACGCGCAAGCCCTTGCGCTGGGCGATGGCCACCACGTCGGCTCCCGGGTCGGCCACGGCGGGACAGCCGGCCTCGGAAATCACGCCGACCGCCATCCCTTGTTCCAAGGGGCGAAGATAGGTCGCGAACGCTTCGGGGGAGGCGTGCTTCCCCATGTCGAAGAATGTCAGCCCCTCCATATCGATGTCCCGATCCACTTCTTTCAGGAAACGACGTGCCGAACGCAAATTCTCCACGATGAAAAACCTGATGTCCCGGATAATCCCTGCGTTGTAATCCGGCAAGACCCGCGAAAGGGGCGTGTCCCCCAACGCGGCAGGTATCAGGTAAAGCGCCGGTTCCATTGCTTTCGGTTTGCAGTCGGGCGGTATCCCGACTCCCGGAGTATCCTTTCGTAATCGTTCTCGTGAAGCAGATCGCCGATAGTCGCCCCCGGGTGCGATTTCATGTAATGGTCTACGATTTGCAGTCCTATCCACAGGCCGATTCTGTCCGGGTCGTCATTTCCGGTGGAAGACGTGGTTCCGCGAGGCTCCGTAAAGAGCCTGACAGTGGCCGAATCGGCAGAAGCCAGTGTCCCCTGCTCCTTCATCCGTTTCCACGTTTCGGCTTCGTTCTCCCGGTAGCGAAGCACGATTTTTCTTTCAAAGCCGGCTTCCCGCTCTAAAGGTATATTCCGGCAATGCGCAATCACCCAATGTAATTTCCCGTAATATGAGATGTAATCCAGCAAAGTGTGCGCCTTGCCGCCCGGCAAGGGATATTCGTGGGAGAGGTAATAGAACAAGGCGTCGGGCACTAACCGGCTCCGGTCCATTACCCGACGTTGGTAATCATGATAGTATTTGCGGTACAAGGGATAATCGCGCCCGAGGTACTTGTCCAGACTGATACCCAGCAGGCTGTCGCCCACCACGATGCTTTGGTTCAAGCCGGATATCTGGGCATACATGAACGGTATGCGGAAACCGGGGTCGGCTTTCTTGACTTGGCCGAACACCGAGGAGATTTCCGCTTCCTCCGCGTTCAAGTCCGCATATTCGTCATGCACGTCTTCCAACAGCACTTGCATGGTGGAGTCGAGATAATACTCCCTCAGACGCTGTTCGACATGCGAATCCTGCACCGACCCGATAGCCAGCACCTCTTCTATGAGCAACCGCGTCGCCGCCGGATATTCCGTGTTCATGCGTTGGAGCGAGGAGAAGCTGTTCAAGGAAACGAACTCATCTACCAAACGGTCGTAACGGAATATTTTCTCCCCTTTGTCCGACTGCCCCGACCCCAGAGGAACGGAACTCCACCGACAGGAAGGAAAAAACGTAGCCAGACTTGCAAAAATCAACAAAGCTCGTTTCAAAACTTATTATTCGTTAAATACGAATACAAATATACGAACAAACGCATTAACCGCAAACCTTTTTGCTAAAAAAGCAAAAAAAGAAGACTACGAACGGGGCAAATCGGAATACTTGCGGCGGTTTCGGAAATAGTAAGCCCACAGGATGCTGAACCGCGCCTGCTCCGGGATGGGGCTCACCACCGTGCGGGACAGGTTTTCCCGCCTGTCCGTCCGGAAGTCTTCCTTTCGCCGCCTGAAATCGGCCCGCGCCCGAAAGACCGCCCGGAAAGACCGCCACTCACCTTTGACCAGAAACAGGAGGGCGGCCAGCCCGTCCAGCCAAAAGCGGCAGCGCATCACCGCCCCCAGACGCTCGTCCGGCAGGTTCTTATAAAGCATGTAAAGGTTGTTCCGGAAATTCAGGTAAGTCTTGTGCGGGTTTTCCTTGGGCAACGTGCCTCCCCCTACGTGATAGACCACTGACGACGGCACGCAGACGATGCCGTACCCGCGGCTGCGCAGCCGCCAGCAAAAGTCAATCTCCTCCATGTGGGCAAAGAAGCGGGCGTCCAAGCCCCCGACTTCACGGTAAACGGAGCTACGCACCATCAAAGCGGCTCCGGTGGCCCAAAAGACGGGTGCCACCGTGTCGTATTGCCCCTCGTCGGTTTCCACCGTATTCATGATGCGCCCCCTGCAATACGGGTATCCCCAGGCGTCCATGTATCCTCCCGCCGCTCCCGCATACTCGAACTTGCCCGGCTCGTGCAGGCTTAGGATTTTGGGCTGGCAGACCGCCACGTCCGGGTGCGCGTCCAGATACCGCGACATCGGGGAAATCCAGTCGCCTTTCACCTCCACGTCCGAATTCAGCAAGACGAAATACTCGGCTTCTATCCGCGCCAGCACCCGGTTGTATCCTTCGGCAAAGCCGTAATTCCGTTCCAGCAAAACCGTTTTCACGTCGGGAAAATCCGCCGAAAGGAACTCTAACGACCCGTCCGTGGAGGCGTTGTCGGCCACATACACCTCGGCCGCTGTATGAGCCAGGACACCGGGCAGGAAGCGGCGGAGCATTTCTTCCCCGTTCCAGTTCAGAATGACTACGGCCACCTTGTCCATATCCTTATAATAAGGTGGCACGCAAGGCCGACTTGTCTTCGTTGAAATCTCCCAGACGCACGCGTGCGATGTGATTGTCCGTTCCTCCTCCCGCCGGCAATTCCACCCGGATGTAGTTGGCCGTGAAACCGTGCGCCGCCCCTTCCGTCCCGGACTTTTCCCACAGCACCTCGGCCTCGGTCCCTATGTAACGACGGTAAAACGCCTCCCGTTTCATGTCGGACAACTCCGACAGCCGTCGGCTGCGCCGGTGCTTCTCTTCGGGCGGGACGGCGAGAGGAATCTTCAGGGCCGCCGTGCCGGGGCGTTCGGAATAGCTGAACACGTGCAACCGGCTCACGTCCAAAGAGCGGATGAAGTCGAATGATTCTTCAAAGCATTCCTCTGTCTCGCCCCTTGTCCCCGCGATTACATCCACGCCGATGAAGGCGTCGGGCATGAGTTCCCTCACCCGTGCTATCTTCCCTGCAAAGGAAGCCGCGGTGTAGCGGCGGTGCATGAGCCGCAACATTTCGTCGCTGCCGCTCTGCAAGGGGATGTGGAAGTGGGGCATGAACGCCCGCGATTCCGCGCAATAGGCCAGCACCTCCTCCGTCAGCAAGTTAGGTTCGATGGAAGAGATGCGGTAACGGGCTATCCCTTCCACCCGGTCAAGTGCCTTTACCAGCTCCAGAAAGCTCTCCCCGGTGGTCTTTCCGAAATCTCCGATGTTCACCCCGGTCAGCACGATTTCGCGGCCGCCCTCGGAGGCGGCCTGTTCCGCCTGGCGTACCAGCGAGCTTATGCTGCCGTTGCGGCTGCGCCCGCGGGCATACGGAATCGTGCAATACGTGCAATGATAGTCGCACCCGTCCTGCACTTTCAGGAAATAGCGCGTCCTGTCCCCGCATGAGCAGGAAGGGAAGAATGTGTGTATGTCTTCCGCTGCCGTACGGGTCTCGTGCCCCGCTCCGGCCGCCTTTCGCTCTGCCGGCGGCAAGGGCAAGCGTTCCTCCAAATAACGCAATATCTCCCCTTTCTGTTCTGTCCCCAGAACCAAATCCACTCCGTCGATGGCGGAAACCCGTTCCGGCTTGAGCTGGGCATAACAGCCCGTCGCCACCACGAAAGCGCCGGGGTGTTGCTTCGCTATCCTGTGGATGGCCTGTCGGCATTTGTGGTCGGCCACCTCCGTTACCGAACAAGTGTTCACCACGCAAATGTCGGCGTGTTCACCGGCTCGCGCCGTCCTTACCCCCGCCTCTTTCAACAAGCGCCCTATCGCGGAGGTCTCTGCGAAGTTCAACTTGCAGCCCAGCGTGAGATACACGGCTTTCTTCCCCTCGAAAACGGATTCACCTGTCATACTGTCCATGTATATCCAATCTTGATGCAAAGTTACACAATTCCGAGGAATGGCACGTGGAGAACGCTGAAAAATCAACCATACATAAAAGATTGATTCATTGCTTTTTATAAGAACATTGAAAAATAATTATCAAAAAAAGATGGGAAAAAGTGTACAACGTATCGAAAAACTATATATATTTGCAAGGTTTTAATAAGCAATTGATTGTTTTACAGATTTAAAAAAGCAAAAAAATGAAAAAGTTAGCGTTTTTGTTCGTAGCTTTCGCAGCTATTTCTTTCGCATCTTGCGGAAACCAAGCTACTCAGACTGAAACATCGACCGATGTTGACTCCGTAGCCACAGAAGAAGTTGATGTTACTGAAAGTGCTGTTGTTGACAGTTCGGCTGTTGATACTACTGCCGGTGTCGTTGCTGATAGCACTGCTGCTGAAGCTGTTCCTGCTGCTGAATAAGTTCAGTACAGTACGAACCAAAAGGGAAAGGAGGCCATGCGCGAGTATGGTCTCTTTTTTTCGTGCCGCCCCTTTCCCTTTCGGGATGTGTTTCTTGCAACTTTCCGAGACAGGCCGGCTTGCCGGAGCAAAAGAACCCCCACGGGGTATTCCCGTCATTCCCCATGGAAGCCGGCTTGTCCGGACGGTTGCCTCTTTTTGACAACATGTCAGCTGATTCCGTCTTTCCGCGAGCAGAATGAAAGGGAAAAGGCGGTTTCAGGCATTGCGGACTGCCGTCGGAAAACGCGAACCGGGAGCGGACAAAGGCGTTTTCGGATACGTTTTTTCAGGATTCGGGCAGGTTTTTCACATCCGTTAAGCAAAACCGCCCGTTTTCGTGCCGAGAAAAAATTCCGTTCCTGCGGAGAAAACACTTTTTTCGTCCGCAGGAAAATCCGGAAAAGTGCGGATTCCGGCGGATTTTTCTCCCGAAAACGGCGGAACGGACTGCGGAAAGACCGTCTTTTTTCTCTATTTGGAGGGAAAACGAGTACGGAATCCCGGTGTCGTTTTGTCAGGCGGAACGCACTTCGTGCTTGCGTGCTTTTCGTCCGCGAGTGCGGGAAACCGCTTTCCGCCGTACTTTTTGCAAGCGGAAACCCCGTTCCAGCTGACACTCCGTCTTCGGGAAACGGCACGGGAATCGCGTATTTTCCGCGCCGCTCCGACCCGCGTGCGAATACGCGATTCCCGCGAGGGCGGAACTGACGTTTTGACAAAGTGGAAAACGGGAAAACCGCGTGTTCCGGATTGCGGCCGACAAAAACGTCCGGGCGGTTATCCGGGAGAAACTTGCGGAAGTCGGCTTTTTCCGGACGGTTACGAATCATCGGGCAAAAGAGAAAGGGAAAAAAGCCGCGGGGAAGATGCGTTTGTCCGTCCAACGCCTCCTTCCGCGTGCATGAAAAAGCCCCTGTGCCCCGTCTCCGCGGAACACAGGGGTATGGTTTACGGCGCGGGGCGTTCAATAGATGTCTTCGCCCAAGCCGCCGGGGCCGCAGATGTCTATGGGCACGAGTTCCATGTAGTCGAGGACGAAGTTCCCGCTCGTGGCGTTCGAGAGCACGGAGCGCAGGCGCACGGTGTGGTGGGTGTTCGGTTGTCCGTCCAACGCCTCCTTCCGCGTGCATGAAAAAGCCCCTGTGTCCCGTCTCCGCGGAACACAGGGGGTATGGTTTACGGCGCGGGGCTTTCAATAGATGTCTTCGCCCAAGCCGCCGGGGCCGCAGATGTCTATGGGCACGAGTTCCATGTAGTCGAGGACGAAGTTCCCGCTCGTGGCGTTCGAGAGCACGGAGCGCAGGCGCACGGTGTGGTGGGTGTTCGGTTGCACTACCACGTTGCAGATTTTGCGGCGCATCAAGTCCCATTGGTTGTAATGCGTCACGCAGACGCTGGCGTTGAATCGCGGCATGTCAGTCCCGTCGTTGTTGTAGTACGCGGCCTTGGGCGCGCTGTAATACCCGTTGTTCTTCATCACGCGTGCGTTCTCTTCCAGCACCTCAGGGGAGAATATGCCCCCTTCCTTCTGGTTCCTTATCCCGTTGAATCCGTTGTAGAGTCCGCCCACCCTTGGGTCGTCCGGGCGGTATGTCATGTCAATGGGGATGCCTTGCGGCACGCCGTCTAAGTAGACCTGCCCGATGCCCCGGTCGGGCAAGGCGCAATAGCCCAGCCGCAGCTCGTAGGTGCCGGGCGGCACGTCGGGCAGGCGGAACGTCACGTCATAGCTCGTGCCGAGCACGCCGAGCACGTCGCCGTGCAGGCTCGACCAGTATATGATGGGGCGTTGCGTGAAGAATATGGTGTTCTCGCTGAACGTGGCGTTCTTCAGGTAGCCGGGCGGCAGGTAATAGTTCTGTCCTCCGGCCTCGGCTTCATCTTCGCTGTTGTCCCATGCCGGGTCGTACCCTTGCGTGGGGTTGCCGCACAGGCGCATGTTGTTGGTGGTCAGTTCAGGCCAGAGCGTCATGAAGTCGATGCGCATGCGGGTGTTCATGACCTTGGTGCGCATTTCCACGTCGTATGCCAGCACGTCGTCCACGTAGAAGTAGGCCACGTTGAGCGCGAAGTTGTCGGCGTTTTGGGGCACCGTCAGGTGCGCCCCGCGGATGCGTTCGCCGTTGTTGTAGATGCTCGCCCCGCTGTGGTTGATGTAGTAGTCGCGTCCGTATTCCACTGCCGGGTCGACCGTGTTGTAGACCCGTTCCAGCTTGATGGTGGAGAAGTCGAGCATGGTGCCTATCCATTCCGTCGGGTCGAGGTAAGCCGTGTTGACGCCCCAGCAGTTCACTAATTTCTCCGTGCTTGGGATTAGCCGGTCGAGGATATGGTAGGAGAGGAGCATGTTCAGCGGGTTGTAGCGGCTCGTCAGGGAGGACTTGTTCCAGTAAAGTTCCTTGTAGGTCTTCCCTTGTGCGGGGTCTGTCTTGTCCAGCCCGAAGATGGAGGCGGACACGTCGTCGCCGTATTTCTCCGTGGCCAGGTCGTAGAGCGCGTCTATCTTCTCGTCGACGGTCATGCTTTCGTTGAAGCGGTCGCCGTATTTCCCGTAGAAGACCTCGTCAGGCACGATGAAGAGCGTGAAGCCGGAGTTGCGGTGGTCCGGCCGCTTGCCCGTGTAGTTCTCGTTGCCTATGTGCATGTCCCTGTGGTAGTCGATGTATTCGTTCTTCCATTGTTCATAGCTTTCGTCGCGGAAGCGTTGCAGGGAGTCGAGCAGGCCCGTCCGCCGCAGGGCTTCGAAGAAGATGGAGAACTCCCCGTAGTTCTCTTCCAGAAGGCTGGAACCCAGGCTGGTGTTGGGCACGAGCACCTTGTCCACGGGGTGCACCACGCCGTTCTCCACGGAGTCGTTCTTCAACTCGTTGATGATGGCGGCGCGCCGGTTGATGACGGTGCGCACCATATTGTTGGCGTCGAGGTCGGAGGTGTCGGTGACCAATATCAGGGGCAATTCCAGCTGGTTGTTCTCCTGGTGCGTCTCGGCGAGGTCGTAGGTGTACAGGGCGCGTTCCACGAGGCAGGTCTTCACCAGCGTGTCGCAGTATTCGGCGGGGATGTCCTCCACGGAGGCGTATCCCTTTTCTTTCAGGAAGTCTTCCACGCCGGAGTTCACGGGCGCGAAGAGCGTGCGTGCGCCCCTGCTGGCCAGCAAGTCCATCCTTCCCGCCCGTTCCGCGATGCGCCTGAACAGGCTGAAGTCCTCATGGTTCGTCAGGAAGTCGCTCATCATCTCGCCGGTGAACGTGTAGTAGCTGTCCGCCGCCAGGTCGTCGCTGCAGCCAGTAAGCACGTTCGTCTGCGTCGTCAGCAACAGGACGGCACAAATACTTTTGAATGCTTTGGATAAATACTTCATGGTTTCCTCACAGTTTATCGTTCTCGGAGCAAGAAGTCCCGCTCCTTTTCAGGTTAATATTGGCAAAGTTATATAATTTTTTCGTTTCGTTGTACGGGAAAACGGGAATATTTTATCAAATCAGGATGAAAAGGACGGGGAAGCCCCGAAGAAGTTTCCGCCTTGACTCATGCGGAAACTCCTTCGGAGACGCGTTTTGTCCGGCTCAGAACGAGACGCTTTGCGCCTTCCCGTCGTAGCGTATCTTACGGTTGAAATCTTTGGCCGCCCTGTCGCCCGGCGGGCTTTGGCGGTCTACCACAAGGATGCGGAAGCTGCGCTTCTTCAACATCCCCTCGTATTCCCCCTCGCGGTCGCCGACGGTCAGCGTGCGTGCGGCATCGTCCCAGCGGAAGCGGATTTGTGAGAACGCCCCGTTCTCGTAATCGTAGTTGTCGCCTTCGTCCTCGTAAAGCGTGAACTCCCCGTCGGCTCCCGGGTAGACGCGGATTTCCAAGTCGTCCCATTTCTTTTCGGAGGCGTATTGCACGGCGGGGCCGAAAGGCAGGACGGAGCCGGCTTTCACGTACACCGGCATGATGTCGATGGGGCAGGGCATATCCACGGTCTGTCCGCCGTCGTGCCGCTCGTTCGTCCAGAAGTCGTACCATTCCGCTCCTTGCGGCAGGTAGACCTTTACGCTCTTTACTGCCTTGCCCGCGTCGGGCACGGAAGTGAAGCCCTTCTTGGCTTTCGTGTCGTAATAGGTGTAGAGCGAGTCGGTGACGGGCATGACGAGCAGGTTGCGTCCGAACATGTATTCGTTGTCCGTGCGGACGGCTTTCCTGTCGGCTTTGAAGTCCATGACGAGCGGGCGCATGACGCTGCCGCTCCGTTGCACGGTCTCGCCGCAGAGGCTGTATATGTAGGGCAAGAGGCGGTAGCGGAGCTCGATGAACTTCTTCTGCGCGTCGTAGGCCCAGTCGCCGTCCTTTCCGAACTTGTAGATTTCGCTTTCCATGGGAGAGGAGCAGTGGTTGCGCATCAGGGGCTGGAAGCAGCCCCACTGCAACCATCGCACCTGGAGTTCCTGATAGGCCGGGTCGTTCCAGTCGTTGCCGTAGTCCCAGGCGAAGAAGCCTCCGAGGTCGGTGTTCCAGAAAGGTATGCCGCAGAGGGAGTAGTTGAGCCCGCCGGCGATTTGCCTGCGCATGACGCTCCATTGCGAACTCACGTCGCCGCTCCAGCAGAACGAGCCGTAGTGTTGCTGTCCGAAGAAGGACGAGCGGGTCATGAGGAACAGGCGCTTGTCGTTCGAGACGGCGCGTTGGTGCTCGTACACGCCCTTGTTGGTCAGGAGCGGGAAGGCGTTGTGTACGCTGCGGAAGGTGCCGTCGGCGGTCGGCAGGTCGAAGTCTTTCTCGATCATGTCGAAGTGGTCGGGTTCGGTGGAGTCCGTCCACCACGCGTCGATGCCCAAGTCATGGAGGTTCTTCAGGTAACGCCAGTAGAGGTCGCGCGCCTTGGGGTTGAACGGGTCGTAGGGATGCACGCCGGCGTTGCGCGGCCACGTCTCGAAGGGCAACAGGGCGTTCATGGCCCGGAGTTCCTTGAACTGGTCAGTCCAGGGGCCGAAGCTCGCCCAGACGGAAATCATCAGGTGTGCGTTGTGCCCGTGCACGTAGTCCACCATTTCCTGCGGGCTTTTGATGCGCGGTTCGGGATACCGGGCGTTCGGGTCTTCGCCGTTGGGCAGGTATTTCATCCATTCCGGGTCGCCCATTTTGTTGATGTACCGTGGGTTCATGAACTTCATGGCGTTCCAGTTGGAGTCGCAGCCCCAGTATTGCCAGTCCTGCACGATGCCGTCTATCGGGATGCCGAGTTCGCGGTGTTTGTCCAACACCTCGCACAGCTCGTCGCTGCTCTTGTAGCGTTCGCGGCATTGCCAGAAGCCCATCGTCCACAGGGGGAACATGGTGGCTTGTCCCGTCAGGTCGCGGATGCAGGCTATGAGGCCGTCCTGCGTGCCGTCCCTGTACATGAAATAATAGTCGCTCATCAGTCCGGCCTCGCTGTCGAAGGAGGTTTCCTGCGGCGTGTCGGAGAAGAGGGTGGGAGAGGGGTTGTCCCAATAGATGCCGTAGCCCTTTTCCGACGCGATGTAGGGAATGCAGACGCGCGTGTTCTCGTTGCGCAACATCAGCTCCTGCCCGCGCTGGTCCATTTTGCCGGTCTGCTGCTGTCCGAGCCCGAAGACGGCTTCGTCGGGCTGCAGCATGAAGCGCTGGCAGACGCGGTAGCTGTCGTGCGGGCCGTCCTTGCGTGGGACGAAGTTCGCGCCGAATTCCTTTTCCTGCACCAGCAGGTTGCCCTGCGTGTCCTTGAAAGTGATTTTGCCGGACAGTTTGTCCATGACGACTTCCATGCGGGCGGTTGCCATGGAGAGGAGGTTGCCTTGTTCCGAGTAGCCGATTTCCACCGTTTCCGGCGCTTTCACCACGGGGTAGCTTTTCTTTTCCGGCAACGTCCGCGACGGGTATTTGACAATCCGCACGATGTCCGGTGCGTAGAAGCGGACTTCTTCCGTCAGGTCTTGCGTGCGGACGTAGTTCACGGCTCCGCTTGCCGTGCGTTCGACTTCCTGTGCGGTCAGAGACGCCGCGCAAGTCAGTCCGCATAAGACAAAGATGCTCTTTTTCATGTTCCTATTGTTTTATGGTTTGTTCTGATGTCGCTAAAAGGGTTTCGGGAAAGGGCTGTTTCCGGCGAGGCGGTACGGGTCGCCGTTTTTCCGGAGTTCTATTTTCACCACGCCGCCGTATGGGGTCAGGTGCTTGAAG
Source organism: uncultured Paraprevotella sp. (assembly GCA_964466445.1). Classification (GTDB taxonomy): domain Bacteria; phylum Bacteroidota; class Bacteroidia; order Bacteroidales; family Bacteroidaceae; genus Paraprevotella. Next base: position 18,578 of record CAYXQT010000024.1, read on the forward strand.
CCCTCTTCCAACGGGACGACCCCGGCATAAGCCCGGGCGCATACCAGTACCCCGCCGTGGGCGAAGACGGCGACACGGCGATAATCCTTCCGGCACAGTTCGTCCAGGAAGTCCGCCACGCGGGCATAAAGGTCGCGGAAGGACTCTCCGCCTG
>CAYXQT010000025.1:0-18596 GCA_964466445.1 uncultured Paraprevotella sp.
TGCGGGGAGGAGGCTTGCTTCGGGCGGTCGCACTTCTCCACAGGCGGTGCCGCGCGGAGGAGATGCCGGGAACCGCGCCTTGCGCGGGCGGAAGTCTTGCGGCGGTTCGTCCGTCCCTTCCACTCGGCGGGAGCGGGCGGGGCGGACGAAGCGGCTTACCATAAATGACGCTCCGCGAAATAACGCCACAACGGCGCGAGCATCAACGCCTGCCTGATTTCGCCGCGTTGCAAGAGGCCGCGCACCTCGTCCGCGGTCAGGAGGTGGACGCTGATATCCTCGGTGGCTTCGCGGTGGGGTGCCGACATGCATCTCACTCCGTGCGCCACGAAACAATGGCACAGGTTGTTCGTGGACGAAGCGTTGGGCGAGACGGACATCAGGTGCGTCCATTCCCCGCCTCCGTACCCCGTCTCCTCGTGCAGTTCCCTCCGCGCGGCCTCCATCGGTGTCTCGCCCTCCTCGCACACGCCGGCGCATATCTCATAGCAGGTCTGCCGCAGGCCGTGGCGGTATTGCCTTTCCATGATGAACTTGCCGTCTTCGGTGAGGGCTGTCACGTTCACCCAGTCCGGATATTCCAAGACGTAATATTCTTTGTTTTCCGCGCCGCCGGGAAGCCGCACGTGGTCGCGCCGCGCCGTCAGCCACGGGCGGCGGATGAGGTATTCGCTTTCCAACACAGTCCATCTCTTGTCTTTGTCTTCCATCACGTCGGTTTGTGTTTTCACGCCGTCGAAGCGGTCTCTTCGGGCGCAGGTTCATGCCGGTGCAAAGATAAGATTTTCCGGTGAGGCGCGGCACCGGAGGGGCGGGATTTTTCCGGAAGTGCCGTCGCGGCTTACAGCGTGACGCCGGACTTGAATATGGCCATCTCGCGGTAGCCGTTCCGCTCGTTCAGCGTCCGCCGCCCGCCGGCCACTTCGAGGACAAGGGAGGTGAAGCGTTCCAGCACGGACGGCATGGGCTCTCCCTCCAGCAACGTGCCGGCGTTGAAATCTATCCAGCCGGGCTTTCTCACGGCGAGACCGCTGTTCGACGAAATCTTCACGGTGGGCACGAAAGTGCCGAACGGCGTGCCGCGCCCCGTCGTGAACAGCACGATCTGGCATCCCGCGGCGGCCAGGGCGGTGCTTGCCACGAGGTCGTTGCCGGGCGCGGCGAGCAGGTTCAGCCCGGGGGAAGCCAGGATTTCCCCGTATTCCAGCACGCCGCGCACGGCGGTCGTCCCGGATTTCTGCGTGCATCCCAGCGACTTTTCTTCGAGGGTGGAAATCCCTCCGGCCTTGTTTCCCGGAGAGGGGTTCTCGAAGACCGGCTGCCGGTGGGAGATGTAATAGTCCTTAAAGCCGTTGACGAGCGCGACTGTCTTCCGGAACACCTCCTCGTCCTTGCATCGGGCCATCAGGAGGGTCTCCGCGCCGAACATCTCGGGCACTTCGGTAAGCACCGTGCTGCCTCCTTGCGCCACGAGGTAGTCGGAGAAGCAGCCCAAGAGGGGGTTGGCAGAGATGCCGGAGAACCCGTCGGAGCCGCCGCACTTGAGTCCCACTTTCAGTTTTCCCATCGGCACTTCCGTCCGCCGGTCTTCCGCCATGCGGGCGTATAGGTCTCGCAAGATTTTCATCCCGCTCTCCATCTCGTCCTCCTCGTCCTGGCAGACCATGAGGCGTATGCGTTCCGTGTCGTAATCCCCGAGCAGGGTGCGGAACGCTTCGGGCCGGTTGTTCTCGCATCCTAAGCCGACAATCAGCACGCCGCCGGCGTTGGGGTGGAGTGCCATGTCGCGCAGGATGCGTCGCGTGTGCTCGTGGTCGTCGCCCAGTTGCGAACACCCGTAGGGGTGCGTGTATGCCCTGATGCCGTCTATCCCTTCGGCGCGGGTCTCCCTTTCGAGCATCCGCGCCAGGCGTTCGGCCACGCCGTTGACGCAACCCACGGTGGGGATAATCCACAATTCGTTGCGGATGCCCGCCTCGCCGTTCCCGCGTTCGTAGCCGGAGAAGGTTCTCGGCCGGTCGGGTAGGGGAGGGGGGAGGTTCGCGGGGCGGTAGGAATAATCCGACACACCTTTCAGGTTGGTCTGCAAGACCCTTTCGTTTACCCACCGGCCCGGCTCTATCTCCTCCGTGGCGTGCCCTATGGGAAAGCCGTATTTCACCACGTCCTCTCCGGCGGCGATACGGGCGAGCGAGACTTTGTGTCCGGCCGGGATGCGCTCGCGCACCTCTATGGCGGCGTTCCCGTTCGGGATGCGTTCCCCCTCTTCCATCGGTTGCAAGGCCACTGCCACGTTGTCCGCCGGATGGATGACGATATATTTCAGCATGGGCATGACGGCTGTTCCAGCATTCGTTTCAGGGCTTCCCGCATGCCCGACAGTCGGATGTCTTTCAGGAAACGCGTCAGGAGCGCGGTTAAGCCCGGCATGCGGGTCAGGTCTTCTCCCCACCAGTCCGCACGTTCCAGCACGCCGGCGGCCACCTTTTGTTCGTCGCCGTCCCGCCACAGCCGGGCGAGGCAGTCCACGACGTCGGGAGAGTCGGAGGGGACAACCGGGGCACCGTCCCCGCGCTTTCCTCCTTTATAATAGGTAACGAGGGCGGCGAGGCCGAACACGATGCCGACGGGGAGCACGCCCTTGCGCCGCAGGTATTCTTTCAACCCCGGAAGGTCGCGTGTGGCGAACTTGGGGAAGGCGTTCAGCATGATGGAGACGACCGAGTGGTCGACGAAAGGGTTGGCGAACCGCTCCATCACGCTTTCGGCGAACGCCCGCAGTTCTTCGCGCGGCAGGTCGATGGTCTCGATGAGTTCCTCGAACATCACCTTGCGGACGTACCGCCCCACGTCCGGATCCTTGCACGCGTCGCGCACGATGTCCACGCCGGAGAGGTACGCCACGGGCGAGAGCAACGTATGCGGCCCGTTGAGGAGGGTGACCTTCCTCTTGTGGTAAGGTTCTTCGTCGGGCACGAAGCGCACGTTCAGCCCGCATTCCGCCGCAGGGAATTCCCGCGCCACGCTTTCCGGCGCCTCGATGACCCAGAGGTGGAACGCCTCGCCCTGCACGACGAGCCGGTCGTTGTACTGGAGCTTCTCCCGTATTTCCCCGATGCGGTTCCGCGGGAAGCCGGGCACGATGCGGTCTACCAGCGTGGCGTACACGCCGCACGCCCGCTCGAACCATGCGGCGAAGTCCTCGCCGAGATGCCACAGGTCGATGTATTGCCGTATGATTCTTTTCAGGTGATGCCCGTTCCGGAAAATCAGCTCGCAGGGGAAGACAATCAGCCCCTTGCCCTCGTCGCCGCGGAAATGGCGGTAGCGGTGGTAGAGCAGTTGCGTCAGCTTGCCGGGATAGGAGGCCGCGGGGCGGTCGCCGGGGCGGCAGGCGGGGTCGAAGGCGATGCCGGCTTCCGTCGTGTTGGATACGACGAAGCGCACCTCCGGTTGCTCGGCGAGTCGCATGTATGCGTCGAAGTCCTCGTAGGGGTTGACCGCGCGGCTGACGACATCGACGAGGCGGAAGGAGTTCACCACCTCGCCGTTCTCCCGTCCTTGCAGGTTGACGTGGTAGAGCCCGTCCTGGGCGTTGAGCACGTCCGCCATGCCTTTTTCGATGGGTTGCACCACGACTACGTTGCCGTCGAAGTTGCCGCGCTCGTCCATGATTGATATGATCCAGTCCACGAAGGCTCGCAGGAAATTTCCTTCGCCGAACTGTATGACCTTTTCCGGACGCGCCGTCTTGTGCGCCGTCCCGCTATTCAGTTCCTTCATAGGTCGCTTGTGCTTTTTGAAAGGTTTTCATTCAGAGTTTCACCAAGATGCGGAAGACCTTGGCGGGGTCGTCGGCCCACTGCCGCAAGGCTTCGCCCGCCTCTTCAAGGGTCACTTCGCGGGAGACGAGCCTGTCCACCGGGCAGCGGCCTTGCTGCAGGTAACGCACCACGGCACGGAAATCTTCCGGCAGCGCGTTTCTCGACCCGCGTATGTCCAGTTCTTTCTGCACGAACAGCTTCGTCTGGAAAGACACGTCGCTTTTGGCGTATCCGATGTACGTTACGCGTCCGGTGAAGGCGGCTTCCCGGACGGCCATGACGTAGGTGGGCGCGCTGCCCACCGCCTCGATGACCACGTCCGGTCCCGCGCCGCCGGTGTACTCCATGAGCCGGGCGTGCGCGTCGTCCGTCTTGGAATTGACAAGGCAATCCGCCCCGAGGGAGCGTGCCACTTCGAGTTTCCCGTCGTCCAGGTCGACGGCGGCGACCCTCGCGCCTCTCAGGGCGGCGCGTGCGATTGCGCCCAGTCCGACCATTCCGCATCCGATGACCGCCACCGTGTCCGTGTCCGTGACTTGCGCGCGAGAGACGGCATGGAATCCCACGCTCATGGGCTCCACCAGAGCGCAGTCGCGGACGGAGAGCCCGTCGGCCGTCACCACTTTCCGCCAAGGCACGGCGACGAGCTCCGTCATCGCGCCGTCACGCTGTACGCCGAGCGTCTCGTTGTGTTCGCAGGCGTTCGCACGCCCGTTCCGGCAGGCGGCGCACTTGCCGCAGTTCGTGTAGGGGTTGACGGTGACGTTCAGTCCGGGTCGCAGGAAGGCGGGGACATCCGCTCCCGCCGCTTCTATCGTGGCTCCCACTTCGTGCCCGGGGATGACGGGCATCCGCACCATCGGGTTGCGGCCCAGATAGGTGTTGAGGTCGGAACCGCAGAAGCCCACGTATCGGACGCGCAACAGTACCTCGTCCGCCCGGCATCGGGGTTCGTCCGTTTCCTTCAGTGCCGTGTGGAGCGGCGACACGATTTGAAGTGCTTTCATTCCGACATGTTTTTAATGTAGGGCAGGACGGGCAACGTGCCGAAGCCGTAGAAGGCTTTGGCGTTGGCGCCGAGGAACATCGCCTTCTCCTCCTCCTTCAGCTCGTCGCTCTTTGCGACGAAGTCGTAGGACATTCGGTAGGTGATGGCGGTGATGGTGCGGGGATAGTCCGATCCCCACATCAGTTTCTCCATGCCGACGAGTTCGGCGGCGCGGCGGATGGCTCGCACGGCTCCCCGGAAGGGATAGAACTCGCGGTTGAAGAGCCAGGTGATGCCGCCGGATTCGATGAAGACGGCGGGGTAGCGCGCCAGCTTGACTTGCTCCTCCCAGCCCGGGAAAGTCACCATCCCGAAATGTCCGATGGCTATTTTCAGCCGCGGGCATTCGGTGATTACTTCCCGAAGCTCTCCCACTTGGGCATCTCCTTCGAGCAGGTCGATGGAGAGGATAATCCGCCGCTCCTCCATCATGCGGAACATGGACATCATCTCGTCGCCGTTCAGGGGAACGCGTCCGGAGGGCGTGGCGAGGCGGTTGGCGGGAATCTTGATGGCCTTGAACCCCTTTCGCAGGAGTTCTTCGGCGTAGGGAAGGAATCCGGGCTTGCGGAACTCGCACAGTCCGCAGACGAGGAAGCGTCCGGGGTAGCGGGCCTGCACGTCGATGAGGTAGTCGTTCTGGATGCCGTCGATGTATTCCTGCGTGACCACGGCGGCGGCGACCTGCGCGTAGTCCATGTTGGAGAGGAAGACTTCGGCGGTATTTCTCCCGTCGGTCATGAAAGGCGGGAGCATCTGGCGGACTTCTCCCATGAAGAGGGACTTGCCTCCCGCGAGGGTGCGGACGGGCAGTCCGTCGAGTTCGGTGTCTTGCCTGAGCCACAGGTGGGAGTGTGCGTCGACGAGTGTGTATTCCATCTTTTCGGGGTGTGTGTCATGTGTTCTTCCACGTCACGCGCATCTGGTCGCCGATGATTTCCCTCACCTTGGCCACGAGGTCTCTGTCGAGCGGCTCTTCGGCGTAGCGCAGGTTCTTGAGGACGTTGTCCGGGCTGGCGGAGCTGAAGAGTGTGGTGGCGATGCGCGGATTGCTGACGGAGAACTGCACGGCGAGCTTCTCGATGGGGCAGCCTTGTGCCAGGCAGTAGTCGGAGGCCTTGCGGCACGCGTCGGCGAGCGCGGCGGGCGCGGGGTGCCATCGCGGGGCGCCGCGCCGCGAGAGCAGTCCCATGGCGAAGGGCGAAGCGTTGATGACACCGACACCCTTGTCTTCGAAGTAGTCGAGGTAGTCGGCGAGGCTGTCGTCGTTGAGCGTGTAATGGCAGAAGCTGAGTACGCTTTCCACCGTGCCTTCCGGTACGTGCCCGACGACCCATTTGAGGTCTTCGAGTTGCAGTCCGGTGATGCCCACGTGTCCGACGAGCCCTTTCTCGCGGAGCTCCACGAGTGCGGGCAGTGTCTCGCGCACGACTTGGCGGAGGTCGGCGAACTCCACGTCGTGTACGTTGACGAGGTCGATGTGGTCGACGTGCAGCCGTTCCATGCTCTCCGCCACGCTCCGCCTTGCCCTCTCGGCGGAGTAGTCCCACGTGTTGACCCCGTCCGCGCCGTAGCGTCCGACTTTCGTGGAGATGAGGAACGTCTCCCTCTTCAGTGAGGCCAGGGCCTTTCCCAGAAGGGTCTCGGCTTTCGTGTAGCCGTAGTAGGGCGACACGTCTATGAAGTTCATCCCGTGCGCGACCGCCACGTGCACGGCGCGTACGGCTTCGGCCTCGTCGACGGGGCGGAACACGCCTCCGAGGGAGGAGGCGCCGAAGCTCAGGACGGGCACTTGCATTCCCGTCTTTCCCAGTTGCGAATATTTCATGGTTTGACCGTTTTTGCCGGTGTCAGTTCTTTCGTTACGTTCTGTCTCGTGTCGTTTGTGCAAAGGTAGTGGATAACGTTTTATTTTTATAGGATTTTATAGACTTTAACAAGAGAAAAGTCTGCCAGTCTCCATGAAAATCCTGAACGGGGATACGAGAGAAGCCGTTCCCCGCAGGGGAAACGGCTTTCTTTTCAAGAGGTTCCCAGCAGATTCGAACTGCTGTAGACGGTTTTGCAGACCGTTACCTATCCACTCGGTCAGGGAACCGACATTCCCGCGTCTTGGAAGAGGTTCCCAGCAGATTCGAACTGCTGTAGACGGTTTTGCAGACCGTTACCTATCCACTCGGTCAGGGAACCATTTCCGTTTCACGAAGCAAAGTTACGATTTTTTTTGAAAGCGGCAATTATTCGTGCGCATTTTCCCTCTTTTTGGCGCAGCTTCCCCGTCTTTCTTTCCTTGTAGGGCGTTTCAAGCCTTTCAACTTGCAATCTGCCGTACACCCGGCGCATGCGGATGCGTCGCCGGGATGGCGTATGAACCGGAAGATGCGCCTTCCTGCCCAACAGAAAGCCGCCGCGATGATGAAGTAGGCTATGTATTCATGCCACATGTCGGAACGTACGAAAATCCATCGGCAAAAATAATGCAAAAAAAGCATGATTGGGATGAGCCGCGGGGCAAAATCCGCCTTTTCGCCTTATATTGTGGAAAAGAAGGCTTGAAACGGCGGAATAAAATGCCTTTGCCGTTAGGTTTCGGGGCTTATTTGTTATCTTTGCATGGCTCATGCAAAGGATTTGTTCGTTTTAGACGGAAGGAAATGGAAAAGGAAAGGGATTTTTACGACGGTGTCATGCTGTGCATACGGGAGCATCGGCTGGCGGAACCGGATGACAAGATACTTGTGGCTCTGAGCGGAGGAGCCGATTCCGTGGCTTTGCTTCTGGTGCTGTTGCAGGCCGGTTTCCGTTGCGAGGCCGCGCACTGCAATTTCCATCTGCGCGGGGAGGAATCCGACCGCGACGAGAAATTCGTGCGCGACTTGTGCCGTTCGCGTTCCGTCCGCCTGCATACGAAAGACTTCGACACGGCGGCATACGCCCGCGAAAAGGGGGTCAGCATGGAAATGGCCGCCCGTGAATTGCGTTACGGGTATTTCGAGGAACTGCGCGCGGACTGGCGGTTTGACGAGATTGCCGTGGCGCACCACCGCGACGACAACGTGGAGACGATGTTGCTGTGCCTGATTCGCGGCACGGGGCTGAAAGGCCTGACGGGTATGCGCTACCGCAACGGCCATGTCATACGTCCGTTGCTGGACGCGAGCCGCGAGGAAATCGAACGGTATCTGGACGGGGAAGGGCAGGCTTACGTCACGGACAGCACGAACATGGAAACGGAGGCCGTCCGCAACAAAATCCGCTTAGAGCTCCTGCCCATGCTGAAAACCGTGAACCCGTCCATCCTCGACACCTTGCAGGAAACGATACGCCACCTGAATGACGCCTATACCTTATACAATAGGGCCGTGGAGGATTTGAAGGCACGTATATGCCGGGACGACCGCATCGACATGGAAGCCTTGAAGTCCGTTCCCGCCGCGCGTACCGTGCTCTTTGAACTGCTGTCCGCCTACGGCTTCAACGGTGCGCAGACGGAAGAGGTCTTCGCCCATTTGGACGGCACTCCCGGAAAGACCTACGAAAGCCGCGAATGGCGGCTGCTCAGGGACAGGAAAACGCTCGTGCTTACCCGCAAAGGCGAGCGGTACGAGTGCTTGTGCCATGTCCTTCCCTTGGAAGGGTACGTGAAAGTGACGAAAGACCTCACGTTCTTCATCCGCAGGATGCCTTGCGACGGGCATTTCACGATACCCCGGAGCAAAGATGTCGCGTGCGTAGACTTGGGAAAAATGGAATATCCCATAACGGTGAGGTTCGCGCGGGAGGGAGACCGCTTCGTCCCTTTCGGCATGACGGACGGGAAATTGGTGAGCGACTATCTGACGGACTGCCGGAAGAACCTCTTCGAGAAAGAAAGGCAACTGGTCGTGTGCGGCGGGGAGCGCATCGTCTGGGTGGTGGACGAACGGATTGACGACCGTTTCCGGATAGACGAGGGGACGAGCCGCGTCCTCGTCATACAATGCCTGAGGAACGGGTGAACCCTTGGGATCTCGCAGGCCGAATGCCATAAGACAGAACATGCTTTCCATCCTGATTCCGGCGTATAACCGCGTGTGCGTTAAACTGGTGGCAGACCTGCAACGGCAAGCCGGGCGGTTAGGATGCCCCTACGAGATATTGGTGGCCGACGACGCTTCGGAGGAGGCCGTCAAGCGCGAGAACCGCAAAATCGACGGCATCCCCTCCTGCAAGTACGTCGAGTTGCGGGAGAACGTGGGGCGTTCGCGCATCCGCAACATCTTGGGGAGGATGGCGCGGTACGACTACCTCGTCTTCATGGACTGCGACGCCGCCGTGGTCGACGACTTCTTCCTGTCGCGTTACATGGGGGTGCGCGACAAGGCGCGGGTCGTATATGGCGGAATAACCTTGCCCCCAAGCCTTCCGTCGCCGGACGTCTCTCTGGCGTATTACTACGAGAGGCACGCCGAGCCTCGCTTCACGGTCGAACGCCGGACGCGGCATCCCTACGAGGTGTTCCGCACCTTTAATTTCATGATTGGGCGCGAGACTTTCCTCGAACATCCTTTCGACGAGACCGTCACGCAATACGGCCATGAGGACACTCTGTTCGGAAAGGCGTTGAAAGAAAACGGAATAGCCATACTGCACATAGACAACCCCCTGATGAATTGCGGGCTGGATACCAACAAGGACATGCTACGGAAGACGGAAGAATCCTTGAGGACGTTGCATGTCCACCGCGGGAAACTGGAGGGAAGTTCGGGCATACTCCGTCTGTACGCCGCCTTTCGACGGTTGCACCTCGTTTCCCTTGTGGCAATCTTGTATCGTCTGTTTAGGCCGTTGGTGCGGCGGAACTTGTCGGGGAAGCGTCCGCTCCTTTTCCTTTTCGCCTTCTATAAGATAGGTTTCTATTGCAGGCTTGTCCGGGAAGAGGCATAACTTCTTTCTTCAAATGGAATCCATATTGACTTTTCCTCGTCGCGCCGGCATGTAAATCGAGATTTATGCGTATATTTGCGAATAAAAGCATTCGTCGTTAAAGGCGTTTCGACTTATGTCCGAAGGCCGACCCAAGGAGCCTCGTGCGTCGGCATCCGCCGATGCGGGCGGGAATCGACGTCGCTACAGGATACCGGCTTCCGTCTTTGCCGCGCAGGACTCTTCAGACTTCCGGCGGCGGGTTCGCAATCAACCATCTGATTAGGAAATAATCGTGAACAAAACCATAACAACCATCACATTATGTCAACTGCAACATCATCCTCGGCGCGGTCGAAAGTCTATATGACGCGCGAGATTACGCCCGGCGCGCTCGTGAAAGTCTTCAAGGCTCTCGACCTCCCGACCGACGGTTACCGCGTGGCGGTCAAGATCAGTTCCGGGGAAGCCGGAAATCCCAATTACCTGAAGCCCGAACTCATAGGAGAGTTGGTGGAAGCCGTCCACGGCACAATCGTGGAGTGCAACACCGCCTACGAGGGAAAGCGCAACACGAACATGGATCACTGGAGAACCATCATGGATCACGGTTTCCGCAACATCGCCATCGTCGACCTCATGGACATGGAGGGGCGGATGATTATCCCCGTGAGAGACACCAGGCATATACAGTACGACATCGTGGGGCGCAACTTGTCGCTGTACGACTACATGATTAACCTCGCGCATTTCAAGGGGCACGTCATGGCGGGCTTCGGCGGTGTCCTCAAGAACGCCAGCATCGGTGTCGCCTCGGCTCAGGGCAAGGCTTACATCCATTCGGCGGGGAGAACCGAGAAAGTGGAAGAAATGTGGGACAACATGGCTCCGCAGGACGAGTTCCTTGAGTCGATGGCCGCCGCCGCACAAGCCGTGCACGACTATTTTAAGGGGAACGTGGCGTATATAAACGTGATGAACAACATGTCCGTGGACTGCGACTGCGACTCGCATCCCGCCCCGCCGGTGCTGGCCGACTACGGGATTCTCGGTTCCACGGACCCTGTCGCACTCGACAAGGCTTGCGTGGACATCATTTTCAACATGACTCCGTCGGAGGGCAACGACAACGCTCCGTTGGTAGAGCGCATAAACAGCCGGCACGGCACGCACACCATCGACTATGCGGCTCAAATCGGGCTCGGCTCGACCGAGTATGAGATTGTCAATATAGACAAAACGGAAGAGGAAGGACAAGGTAATCCCGGTCAGGCGTGAGATTCATGAAATAAGGAACATTCTTGTCGAGGAAATCGCATCCTCCGCGTTATTCCTTGGCTTCATCCTCTTTTCCGGACGATTAGAAGTTGCCGCCGTTGCTATGCCCTTAGCAACGGCGGTTATGCTTGTCCTGTAACTGATGAAACCGCAGTCGCGTCCGTCCGCCTATACCTATTTATATATGGAGGACGGACGTTTCCGAGGTTGTCTCACGCCTCACGCGATTTCGATTTCCCGCATGAGGAAAACTATCCGGTCGTGGCCGTAACGTGCAAGAGCGGTCATAGTCATGCTCGCGCCGGTGCTTCCCATGTGCCGTCCGGGAGCGGAATCCTCCCGCGGCGGGAAGTGTGCCGGCCGCTCCTCTTTCGTGCCGCATGTTCCGACAAGTTGCCGAAAGACGTTTTCGCGGACGGGCAGGACAAAATGCCGGGAATGCGAACCGAAAGCGACACTAAAGTCGCAAAAAGGGGAGAAAAGCAAAAATTAAATGCTATCTTTGCGAATAAAAGTATTCACTGTTAAAAACGTTTCAAGTTATGTTCGAAGGTCAACCCAAAGGGCTTTATGCGTTGGCACTTGCCAATACGGGCGAGCGTTTCGGCTACTACACGATGCTGGCCGTCTTCGTCTTGTTCCTGAACGCCAATTTCGGTTTCGCGCCCGAGGTGGCGGGAGCCATCTACGGCACTTTCCTTGCGCTGGTTTATTTCCTCCCGTTCGTGGGCGGCATCCTGGCCGACATGTTCGGGTACGGCAAGATGGTCACCATCGGCATCGTCGTCATGTTCCTCGGCTATTTGTTCCTGTCCCTGCCGTTGGGGTCGGGCGTGGCGGGTGTGGCCGGCATGGCCGGAGCCTTGCTGCTTGTCAGCGCGGGCACGGGGCTGTTCAAAGGGAACCTCCAGGTCATGGTGGGAAACCTTTACGACACGCCGGAGTACGCGGCCAAGCGCGATTCGGCCTTTTCCATCTTCTACATGGCCATCAACGTCGGTGCTTTGTTCGCCCCCACGGCGGCGGTAAAAATCATGGACTACGCCCGCACGTCGTTGGGCGTGAGCGAGGCTGACTCCTACCATTTCGCGTTTGCCGTGGCTTGCGCCTCCCTTATCCTGTCCATCGCCATATATTACGGTTTCCGGAAGACGTTCCGCCACGTCGAGGGCGGCGGGAAGGCAAAGGACGACGGGAAAGTTCCGGTCGGGGAACTTCCTCCGTCGGAGACGCGGGCGCGCGTCGTGGCGTTGTGCTTGGTGTTCGCCGTGGTCGTCTTTTTCTGGATGGCTTTTCATCAGAACGGCCTGACGCTGACGTTGTTCGCCGACGGGTACACGGCGAAGACCTCCACGGGCGTGCAGAGCATGGCGTTTGACGTGACCAACCTCGTGCTGTGCATCTTCATCGTCTACGCCTTGTTCGCCCTTTGCCAAAGCAAAAACGGGAAAGGGAAGTTCGTCGCCGCTTCGGTCATCCTGGCCTCTGCGTGCGGCTTGTGGTACAAATACGTGTCGCTGCCTCCTTCTACGGCGGTGGCGGCTCCCATATTCCAGCATTTCAATCCTTGCTTCGTCGTGGCGTTGACGCCCGTGTCCATCGCCTTGTTCGGCTGGTTAGCCAAGAAAGAGAAGGAACCTTCCGCCCCGCGCAAGATAGCCTTGGGCATGCTGGTCGCCGCCGTCGGCTTCCTGATCATGGCGGTCGGGTCGATTGGTCTGCCCTGCTGGGGAGAACAAGAGGCGGCGTTGAAGTCGGGCACGGCCACGCTGGTCTCGCCCAACTGGCTGATAAGCACTTACCTTGTCCTCACCTTCGGGGAACTGTTGCTTTCCCCCATGGGCATATCCTTCGTCTCCAAGGTAGCCCCTCCGAAATACAAGGGCATGATGATGGGCGGATGGTTCGTGGCCACGGCCGTCGGCAACATGCTTACGTCGGTGGGGTCGTTCCTTTGGGGAACGTCCTTGCCCTTGTGGCAGGTGTGGAGCGTGTTCATCCTCTTGTGCCTCCTCTCGGCCTTGTTCATGTTCTCCATGATGAAGAAGCTCGAGAAAGTGGCGTGAGGAACGTCCGCGGAAGTCTGTCCTTGCCGGCGGAGACCGCCCCGCCGTTCTTCGGAGCGGCGTAAGGAACGTTTCGGGAGCGTTGCTTTTGTAAAGTCTCCCGATTAGGCGCGAAGCCTCTGAATGCCATTCCGTGCGGAGTGGGCGTTCAGAGGCTTGAATGTTCCGCGAAGGCGATTTTCGGGGGATGCGGAGGCGGAAAAATCCTGACGCGGGAAAGTCCCCCGTCTTTCCCGTCGTTGCTTCTTGTGAAGTATTATGTCTTCGCCCCGCAGTCAGCGGTCTTCCCAGATTTCGTCCGTCGCCTTGCGCTTTTTCTCGGGGATGTCCGTCGTGGCGGGATAGCCGATGGGGATGACGGCCACGGGATACCATTCTCCGGGCAGGTCGAAAAGTTTTTGACAGAGACGCACGTCGAAGTTGCACACCCAGCAAGTCCCCAGTCCTTGTTCCGCAGCCGCCAGGCACAAGTGTTCTATGGCGATGGCCACGTCGATGTCGGCGTGGTTCTTCCCGTCATACTGTCTCGTCCATGCCTCCCCGCGGTTCTCGCACGCCAGGACGTATGCCGGTGCCTCGTTGAACCAGTCCCGGTCGTAGCATTGTTGCAGGCGGGCGCGGTCGTCGGCATCGGTGCAGAAGACGAACTTCCACGGTTGGCGGTTGACGGCCGAGGGAGCCAGCCTCGTGCATTCTTTGATGTATTCCATTTTCTCCGCCGGGACGGCATCCGGCTTGTAGGCTCTCACGGAATGGCGAGCCTTGCAGATTTCCTTGAAGTCCATGACATTGATGTTTTTGACGGGCAAATGTACGCAAAAAAAACGGGATGGCGTTGTCTCATGCGGTCGAAAAAAGTTTCGTCTTTTTGTAATCATCCCTAAACAAGCCGACCTTACATGTTCTTTCTGTCTCCGGACCTTGCAATCCCAAAGGCCGCGTCATCGTCATGTCTCGTCCATTCCTTTTTATCTGTTGTCCTCGCATTTGGTATTCAAGCATCCGTTTCCCTCCGGACAAGCGGTTTCATCCTTCGATGCCCGAAGCCTAAAGGCGCACTTTCTTCTTTTCCTTTTTCGACTCGTTCTGCAGACGGTCGAGCGCGGTCACCACATACGTGTATTTCCGACTTCCGTCCTCATACGGCAGCTTGTAGAAAGTGTTCTGCGTAATCGCCACGATGTTCTCGGCATATTCCAGATCCACGGGTTCGCCTTCGGCAAAGCGATAAACCACATACCGGCACGCACGGTCTGTCTCTGCCGTCCCGTGCGGCACGCGCCAGAACAGCATGTATCCGTCTTCCGTCCACAGGGCGGTCAGCTTGCGCACTTTCTTCGGCCGCTTGCGGTCTATCCACGGCATCTTCGGTTGCAAGGCGGGATAGCGGTGGTAATAGTTCCGCAACATCGTGCCGTAGTTCCCCTTGTTGTCCACCACGGCCTTGGCATACCATTGGCAACTGCCCTCGATGTTGGGCAAGGAACGTTGCAGAGCCATCTTGCGCTCCATCTGGTGCCTGTTCGGGTCTGCGGGGTCGGGCTTCGATACCGTGCGGTCCACGTCCTGCCCGATGATGAGCGGACGGTGTCCGGCGTGTTCGCTCCACCAGCGCACTAACGTGGCGTAGTCCGCCGCGGGATGCCCGATTTCCCAATACACCTGCGGAATGTTATAATCCACCCATCCTTTTTCCACCCACTTCAACACGTCGGCATAAAGATTGTCGTAGTCCTGCAATCCCCGCGTGTCGCTTCCGTTTTCCGGGTCGCTTTTCAAGTTGCGGTAGATGCCGAAAGGAGACACGCCGAACTTCACCCATGGCTTGACGGCGCGGATGCAGTCGTGCAACTGGCGGATGAGGAGGTTCACGTTCTCCCGCCTCCAGTCGTCGCGGTTCATTCCGTTCCCGTAGCGTGCATACGTCCGGTCGTCGGGAATGCGCAGGCCGGTTTCGGGATAAGGATAGAAGTAGTCGTCGATGTGGATGCCGTCCACGTCATAGCGCAAAAGAATGTCCGTCACGATATTGCAGATATAGTCCCGGTTATCGGGGATGCCCGGGTCCATGATTAGCTGTTCGCCGTACCGGAAATACCGGTCGGGGTGCTTCCTGTAATCATGCGTGGCGGCCAATTCTTTCGTGTCTTTCGTCTTGGCCCGGTAGGGATTAATCCAGGCATGAAGTTCCATGCCCCGCGCGTGGCTTTGCTCTATCATCCACTGCAACGGATCCCAATAGGGGGAAGGCGGCGTGCCCTGCCGCCCCGTCAGGTAACGGCTCCACGGCTCGAAGCTGCTGGCATAGAGCGCGTCGAACTCGGGGCGCACCTGAAACAGGATGGCGTTGATGCCGCATTTCTGCAACTCGTCCAACTGATGAGCCAGCGTGCGCTGTATCTCTGCCGTGCCCAGCCCCATGAATTGGTAGTTCACGCACTGAATCCATGCGCCGCGAAACTCCCGTTTGGGCGACAGCTGGGCTTGAAGCGCAAAACCGCAAAGCCACATCGTCAAAAGCAAAAGTGATTTCCTGTTCATCATGCACGTTGTTTCCGCACAAAAATACAATAAAAATCCGTCATGCGTTTGCCGAACATTGACTAACTTTGCAAACCTAAGGGAAGTTAACGAAAACGACCGATGAACGACTATATACATGTCAGGGGAGCAAGGGTGAACAACCTGAAGAATATCGATTTGGACATTCCCCGCAACAAACTGATTGTCATCACCGGTCTGTCCGGTTCGGGCAAGTCTTCGCTGGCTTTCGACACGCTTTACGCCGAAGGGCAGCGGCGTTACGTCGAAAGCCTGTCGGCTTACGCCCGGCAGTTCCTCGGGCGGATGAGCAAACCGGAATGCGACTACATCAAGGGCATCCCGCCCGCCATTGCCGTCGAGCAGAAAGTGATTAGCCGCAATCCCCGTTCCACCGTCGGGACATCCACCGAGATTTACGAGTACCTGCGCCTGCTGTACGCCCGTATCGGGCGCACTTTCTCTCCCGTAAGCGGACAAGAGGTGAAGAAAAACACTACGGAGGACGTGGTGCGGTGCATGCTCTCCTATTCCAAAGGCACGCGCTTCACCGTGCTTGCCCCGTTGCAGGTTCGCGAAGGGCGCACGCTCCAAGAGCAATTGGACTGCGATTTCAAACAAGGGTTCTCACGCATCGAGGTAGACGGCGAAATCGTGCGCATAGAGGACTTCTTGCAGGAACCGGATCCGGCTCCGTCGAAAGACGGGCACCGCACAATCCGCCTGCTCGTGGACCGCATGAGTTGCGACGACGGCAAGGACAGCATCTCGCGCCTGACCGACTCCGCGGAGACGGCTTTCTACGAGGGCAACGGCGAATGCCTGCTACGCATCGCGCCGTCGGGCATCCTGCACTCTTTCTCCACGCGCTTCGAGGCCGACGGCATCACGTTCGAGGAGCCGTCGGACAACCTTTTCGCCTTCAACTCTCCCGCCGGTGCCTGTCCCGAATGCGAAGGCTTCGGGCGCGTGATAGGCATCGACGAGAAACTGGTCATTCCTGATTCCACACTCAGCGTGTACGACGGCGCGGTGGTCTGCTGGCGCGGCGAGAAGATGGGCGAGTGGAAAACGGAGTTCTGCCGGCGGGCGCAGAAGACGGGGTTCCCCCTCTTCGAACCTTACTACAAGCTCACCCGCGTGCAGAAGGACATCCTCTGGCACGGCTCGCCTGACACGCCGGCGGCGGAAAGTGAGCCCTGCATCGACAACTTCTTCAAGATGTTGCAACGGGAACAATACAAGATACAGAACCGCGTCATGCTGGCACGCTACCGCGGGAAGACGCTCTGTCCCAAATGCCACGGAACGCGCCTGCGCCCCGAAGCCGGTTACGTCAAGGTGGGCGGCCGGTCTGTCTCCGACTTGGTGGATTTGCCGGTCACGGAACTGAAGAAGTTCTTCGACACGCTGACGCTCACCGCCCACGAGGCGGAAATCGCCAAGCGGCTGCTCGCGGAAATCGGCAACCGCATACGTTTCCTTCTCGACGTGGGGCTGGGCTACCTTACCTTGAACCGTCCGAGCAACACGTTATCGGGTGGGGAAAGCCAGCGCATCAATCTGGCCACGTCATTGGGCAGCAGTCTGGTGGGTTCGCTCTACATTTTGGACGAGCCGAGCATCGGGTTGCACAGCCGCGACACGGACAGGCTCATCCGGGTGCTCCGTCAATTGCAGCAGTTGGGAAACACGGTCATCGTGGTGGAACACGACGAGGAAATCATCCGCGCCGCGGACTACATCATCGACATCGGGCCGAAAGCCGGGCGGCTCGGCGGGGAAGTGGTCTTCCAAGGCGGTCTGCGACAGGCACTCGCCGAGGCACGGCCGACAACGGGCGAAGACGGGACGCGGGACATTCGCAGCTATACCGTGAAATACCTGACGGGAGAGGAAACCATCGACATTCCCGACAGCCCCCGCCCGTGGACGAACTACGTTGAAGTGAAAGGCGCGCGAGCCAACAACCTGCGCGGCATCGACGTGCGCTTCCCCCTCAACGTCCTGACCGTGGTCACGGGGGTCAGCGGGTCGGGCAAGTCCACCCTCGTCCGCGACATCTTCTACCGCGCCATGAAAAGGCAGTTCGACGAAGTCGCCGATCTCCCGGGCGAGTTCCTCGGATTAGGAGGCGACCTGCAGATGGTGAAAGGCATCGAGTTCGTCGACCAGAACCCCATCGGCAAGTCTTCGCGTAGCAACCCCGTCACCTACATCAAGGCCTACGACGAGATACGGAGACTTTTCGCCGACCAGCCGCTTGCCCGACAGATGGGCTTCACGCCCGGCTTCTTTTCTTTCAACACCGAAGGCGGACGCTGCGAGGAATGCAAGGGGGAGGGCACGGTCACGGTGGAAATGCAGTTCATGGCCGACCTCGTGCTCGAATGCGAGTCCTGCCACGGCAAACGGTTCAAGAGCGACCTCCTGGAAGTGAATTTCGCCGGGCGGAACATTTACGACGTGCTCGACATGACGGTAAATCAGGCCATCGAGTTCTTCGACGCGCACGGGCAGTCCAAGATATCGGGGAAACTCAAGCCGTTGCAAGACGTGGGACTGGGCTACATCAAGCTGGGGCAGTCGTCCAACACCCTCTCGGGCGGGGAGAACCAACGTGTGAAACTGGCCTACTACCTCGGCATGGAAAAGGCGGAACCGACTATTTTCATCTTCGACGAACCGACTACCGGCCTGCACTTTCATGACATCAAACGCTTGCTGGCGGCTTTCGACGCACTCATTTCCCGCGGCCACACGCTCGTCATCATCGAACACAACATGGACATCATCAAATGTGCCGATTACATCATCGACCTCGGACCGGAAGGAGGCTCGCAAGGGGGCGGCGTGGTGGTCTGTGGCACGCCTCGCCAAGTGGCCGGTTGCGCCGGAAGTTACACGGGACGCTTCCTGAAAGAAAAACTTTCC
>CAYXQT010000026.1:0-18326 GCA_964466445.1 uncultured Paraprevotella sp.
GTCCGAGCCGGTCGGGACGGAATGACAGTTTGTCAAAATGTCAATTCGCGCCCCGCGAGAATGCGCCGAATCCGACGGGAGGCGGGGAAGCCCGGAAATACGCGATTTTCGCGGGGCGCGGTTCTGACGTTTTGCCAAGCCGGAAGCCCCGTTCCTTTCCTTTTGCCGGGCGGAGGACCGCGGGAAGCGCAAGCGGGGTGGGGGAGGGCAAGCGTTTTGCGCGGACGGCTGACATTCTGCATTCCGGGTCGGCGGGGCAACCAGGGCCCGGAGGGAGGAAAAAAGGGCTTCGGCGCACGCTTTTTCCCCGTCTTCGGGAGGATTTTCCGCCGACATGCGGACGCGGAAACCGCCGTGAGCGCAGGAAAAAAGTGTTTTCTCCGCAGAAACGGAAATTTTTCTCCGCAGGAATCCGCGCCTTTTCCGTTAAAGCGTGTGAAATGTACGCGCAGAATGTGAAAATATGTGTAGGAAATCCGCACGGATGGTGTCCGGGACGTGTCCCGCGTTGCGGTGCGGACGGCGGTTTTGCTTTCCTTTTGTCGCGGAAAAGCGCGAACAGGCGTCGTTTTGTCACGTGCTTCCCTCCCCGAACCGCCGGACGGGACGGCCGCAGAGTGTTCCTGGAACGTCCGGCGGTGTCCCGGAAGGAAGATTTTTCTGCCGTCCGCCGCCGATAAATGGGAAATATTCATAAAATATTCGTAAATTTGCCACCTGTGGAGAAGAAGGTAATCGTAAAGGAAGTCCGCACGGGGCGCGAGATGAATGATTTCGTGAGGCTTACGGAAAGGCTGTATGCCGGAAGCCCTTATTATGTCCCCGACATGGAATCGGATATCCGGGAGACGTTCGACCCCCGCGTGAACGCCGGGCTCGAATTCTCGGACGTCTGCCCTTTCATCGCCTACGACGGGCGCGGGAACGCGGTGGGCCGCATCGCGGGCATCATCAACCACCGCGCCAACGAGAAGTGGCACACGAAGAACGTCCGTTTCAGCTTCATCGAGTTCGTCGACGACAGGGAAGTCTCCTCCGCCTTGCTGCAATCCGTGGAAGAGTGGGGGCGCGGGCATGGGATGGACAGCATACAGGGCCCCATGGGCATATTCGACTTCGACAAGGAGGGGATGCTCGTGGAGGACTTCGACCGCATGGGTTCGATGGTGACGATTTACAATCCGCCTTATTATCCGAAACACCTGGAGGCGTTGGGATACGAGAAGGAAGTGGACTGGGTGCAGGCGCTCGTCGAGGTGCCGCGGGAAGTCCCCGCCAAGTACGCCCGCGTGGCGGCGCTCGCCGGGGAGATGTTCGGGCTTCGGACGAGGAAACTGACGGGAGCCGACGTCTTCCGGAAAGGCTACGGCAAGAAGGTGTTCGACTTGCTGAATGTGTCCTACGCCCCGCTCTTCGGCTATACGGAGCTGTCGGACAGGCAGATAAACACCTACCTCGGACGTTACCTTCCCTTGCTGGACTTGCGGATGCTGTCGGCTGTGGAGAATGAAAAGGGCGAACTGGTGGGAGCGGCAATCACGATGCCGAGCCTGTCGCGCGCCTTGCGCAAGTCGGGAGGCCGCCTGTGGCCGTTAGGATGGTTCCACCTCCTCCGCGCGCTGAAATGGAAGAGGGAAGAGAAGGCGGAGATGTATCTGGCGGCCGTGCGCCCCGACTATCAGGGACTGGGGGTCAACGCCTTGTTCTTCAACGAGCTGATTCCCGTGTACAACCAAATGGGGTTCCGCTATGCGGAGACAGGGCCGCAGCTGGAGGACAACGTGAGGGAGCTGAGCCAGTGGAAGCCCTTGCATCCCGTGTTCACCAAGCGCAGGAGATGTTACAGGAAGGACTTATAGGAAAAGGGATATGGAAAACAGGGTCGTGATGACGGGAATGGGGATATGGTCGTGCTTGGGGACGACGCTCGACGAGGTGCGCGACGCGCTCCGCGCCGGGAAGAGCGGCATCGTGTACAGCCCGGAGCGCAAGGAGGCGGGCTTCCGCTCCGCCTTGTGCGCCGCCGTGGAGCGGCCGGACCTGAAGCCTTTCGTGCCGCGCAACCTGCGGCAGTTCATGCCGGAAGAGGCGCAGTACGCCTACATGGCCACGCGCGCCGCCCTCGAAGACGCCCGGCTGGACGAGGACTACATCGGCAGCCACGAAGTCGGCCTCGTCTACGGCAACGATTCCGTGGCGGAGGCCACCATGCGCGCCCTCGACAAGTTCCGCGAGTTCAAGGACACGGCGGCGTGCGGCAGCGGGGCCATCTTCCAGTCGATGAACTCCACCGTGACGATGAACCTCGCCTGCCTGTTCCACCTGCGCGGCATCAACCTGACGACCTCGGCGGCGTGCGCCTCCGGTTCCCACGCCGTGGGGCTGGCTTACCTGCTCGTCCGCGACGGCTTGCAGGACTGCGTGGTGTGCGGCGGGGCGCAGGAAGCGAACCTCTACGGCGTGGCGTCGTTCGACGGCATCCAGTCGTTCTCCGTGCGCGAGGCGGAGCCGGAGAAGGCCAGCCGCCCGTTCGACCGCGACCGCGACGGGCTGGTGCCCGGAGGCGGGGCGGCCACGGTGGTGATAGAAAGTTATGAACATGCCGTGAAGCGCGGCGCGCCCGTCCTGTGCGAGATTCTGGGCTGGGGTTTCTCCGGCAACGGCGGCCACATCTCCACGCCCGACGTGGCGGGGCCGGCGCGGTCGCTGGAACTCTGCCTGCGCGGGGCCGGCGTCGCGCCCGCGCAAATCGGCTACGTCAACGCCCACGCCACGTCCACCCGCATAGGGGACAGCCGCGAGGCGCAGGCGATAGCGCGGGTGTTCGGGGACTACAAGGTGCCTGTCACCTCCACCAAGAGCCAGACGGGGCACGAGATGTGGATGGCGGGCGCGAGCGAGCTGATTTATTCGACGCTGATGATGAAGAACGGATTCATCGCCGGGAACATCAACTTCGAGAACCCCGACGAGGACACGGCATGCCTCAACGTCGTGCCGCAGACGCGGGAGGCGCATTTCGACATGTTCCTCTCCAACTCCTTCGGCTTCGGCGGGACGAACTCCACCCTCGTGGTGAAGGACGTGGGGCAAGGCGCGGGCGGAGCCAGGCCCGCTTGAGACGGAGCCAAACATAATGAACACGATAAAACAAACTGCTATGACACGTGAAGAAATCGTAGGAAAAGTGAACGCCTTGCTGGCGGAAGAGTTCGAAGTGGACGCGGAGAAGTTCGCCCCCGACGCGAACGTGAGGAACACGCTGTCCTTGGACAGTCTCAGCCTGGTTGACCTCGTCGCCATCATCCAGCAGACCTACAAGATAAAGATACCCGTTTCTGACTTGCGCGAAATCAAGACGTTCGACAACCTTTACGACTACATCGAGTCGCACGTGGGACGGGAATGACGGACTACAACATCAAAAGCGGCGCGGGGCAGAGCCGGACGCGCCGGGATTCCGCCTGCGTGCCGCCCGCATGGGGCGATATCAGAAGCCTGATTCCGCAACGCGAGCCGATTCTGCTGGTGGACGCGCTGACAGGCGTGGAGGGCGACACGGCGCGGACGTGCCTGACGGTGCGCCGCGACAACTGCTTCGTGGGCGACGACGGGCTGTTGTCCGAGCCGGGGCTCGTGGAGCATATCGCCCAGTCGGCTTCCGCCTTTGCGGGCTACAAGGCCGCGGAGGCGGGGGCTTCCGCGCCTCCCGTGGGATACATCGGCGAGGTGAGGAAGTTCCGTTGTTACCGTTGCCCCCGCGTGGGGGAGGAACTGCGGACGGCGGTGACCTTCGGGCCGGAAGTGGACGGCGTGACCGTGCTGACGGGCGAGACCCGCGCGGGCGGGGAGACGGTGGCTTGCACGCAGATGAAGATTTATGTGGCTGAGGGACAGTTATTATAAGGTATCGGCACGGCGCGTCTCGGACGGCCTTGCGGTGTTCCGCATCGCGTTCCTGCCGGATTGCGAAGTCTACCGCGGGCATTTCCCGGGGCATCCCGTATGCCCCGGCGCGTTCAACATCCAAGTGGTGAGGGAGTGCGCCGCGGAGCTGTGCGGCAAGGCGTTGCGCATCCGCACAATCAAGCGTTGCCGCATGACGGCCGTCGTTTCGCCCGGCACGTGTCCGGAGGCTGACGTGGAGGTGTCCCTCGCGCCCGCGGAAGGCGGGTTCGAGGTCGCGGCGCGGATGTACGACGGGGAACGGGTGTACATGGAATACGCGGGACTGATGGCGGAGGTCTGATGGGAAAGTACGACGTGGTGGTCATAGGCGGCGGACTGGGAGGATTGGAATGCGCTTGCATCCTTTCCCGTGCCGGGTTGAGCGTGCTCGTCCTCGAACAGGGACGGCAACCGGGAGGATGCCTGCAATCTTACCGCCGGGGCGGCCTGACCTACGACACGGGCTTCCATTACGTGGGCGGACTGGACGAGGGCGGGCCGTTGCATTCCGTCTTCTCGTACTTGGGACTGGACGGACTGCCTTGGCGGCGGCTCGACGCGGTGTTCGACAAAGTGACGATAGGGGAGCGCACTTTCCCTTTCGCGCAGGGCTATGAGGAGTTCGCCGCCACGCTGGCCGCCGACTTCCCCTCCGAACGGGCGGCGCTGGAACGGTATGCCGCCCTGTTGAGGCGGACATCGGCGCAGGAGCTGGATTTGCTGAACCCGCGTGGCGGGGAGGGGGAGGACATGTCGCCTTCGCGCCTCGTCGAGGCGAGTGCGTGGCGGTATCTGAACGAGACGTTCCGCGACCCGTTGCTGGTGGACGTGCTCGGCGGCACTTCCCTGAAGATGGAACTCCGCCGCGATTCGCTCCCGCTCTTCACCTTCCTCCACGGCCAGAGTTGCTTCATCGCAAGCAGCTGGCGGCTGAAAGGCGGAGGCGCGGCGATAGCCGGCACGTTGGCGGACGGGATAAGGCGGCAGGGCGGAAAGGTGATTTGCGGGGCGGAGGTCGTCGAGCTGACGGAGAAGGACGGACGGCTGTCCGCCGCGGTCTGCCGCGACGGCGAGGCATACGAGGGGGCGGCGTTCATCAGCGACATACACCCGGAGCGGACTTGCGGGTTGGTGAGGCGGAGCCAAAGGATGAGGAACGCCTACCGCCGCCGCATGTCCGGACAGCCGAACACGTCCGGCATGTTCACCGTGTCGCTCCGGATGAAGCCCGGTTCCTTGGAATACTCCAACTACAACCGATACGTCTACAGGCATCCCGGCATCTGGACGCTCCACGAGGGGGAGGAACCGGTGTCCGGCCTCATGATTTGCCAGCGCGTGCCGGAAGACGGGAGCCGTTTTGCCGCGCAGGTCGACCTGCTCACCCCGATGGCGTGGGAAAGGTGCGCGGCATGGAGCGCGACGAGGAGCGGAAGGCGCGGGGCGGACTACGAGGCCATGAAAAGGCGCGTGGCCGACGAGTGCGTCCGATTAGCGGAACGGGTCATGCCCGGACTGCGCGACGGGGCGGTCGAATGCCACACCAGCACGCCGCTCACCTACCGCGACTATACCGGGGCACCGGAAGGGACGGCATACGGCTTGCGCAAGGATTGCAGGAACCCGCTGACGGTCTTGCTGTCCGTCCGCACTCCCGTGCCCAACCTGTTCCTGACGGGGCAGAACCTCATGTTGCACGGAGTGTACGGCGTGACGATGACCGCGCTGTTCACCTGCGCCGAGGTGCTGGGACGTGAGCGGATATGGAATATCGTAATGGACAAGAAAGGAGTGGAAACATGAAACACGCTTTAGTGACAGGAGGCAGCCGCGGGATAGGGCGGGCTGTCTGCGTGCGTCTGGCCCGCATGGGTTACCGTGTGCTGGTCAACTGCGTGAGCCGGACCGACGAGGCGGAACGCACGCTGGAACTCGTTCGCAAGGAAGGGCAGGACGGGGAAGTGCTGCAATTCGACGTGGGCGACCGGGCGCAGGCATCCGCCGTGCTCGAGGATTGGATGGAGAAGCATCCGGAAGAATACATAGAGGTGCTGGTGAACAACGCCGGCGTGCGCCGCGACAACCTCATGGTGTTCATGCCCGGAGAGGACTGGGACCGTGTGCTGGACACCGCTCTGGGCGGGTTCTACAACGTGACGCAACCCCTGCTGCAACCGATGCTGTTGCACAAGTACGGGCGCATCGTCAGCGTGTCGAGCGTAAGCGGACTGAAGGGCTTGCCGGGGCAGGCGAACTACTCTGCGGCCAAGGGCGGCCTCGTCGCGGCGACGAAGGCCCTGGCGCAGGAGGTGGCGCGGAAGAACGTGACGGTGAACGCCGTGGCGCCCGGCTTCGTCCGGACGGACATGGTGGAAGGACTGGACGAGGACGCCTTGAAGAAGACTATCCCGGCGGGGCGTTTCGGAACGCCGGAGGAAGTGGCGGGAGTCGTCGGCTTCCTCGTCTCCCCGGATGCCGGTTATATCACCGGCGAGGTGATAGCCGTTAACGGAGGTCTTTATACGTAACGGATTTGTGCTTGATGGACGGACTTGAAGATGTCTGCCGCGTGAGGGTGAGGTTCAGCGAGATTGACTCGATGCGCAGGGCGTGGCACGGGGCTTACGTCTCCTATTTCGAGGACGGGCGCGAGTCTTTCGGGCGGCGTTATCCCGGGATAGGGTACGCCGACATGCAACGGGCGGGTGTCTACGCCCCGCTCTACGACCTGCACTTGAAGTACTTCGCCCCCTTGGCACTGGACGATGTGGCGGAAGTCCGCACGCGCTACGTGTACCGTCCCGGCGCGCGGATAGATTTCGAGTACAAGGTGTTCCGTGAGGCCGACGGGGTCTTGTGCGCGGAGGGGAGCACGGTGCAGCTGTTCATCGACGCGGGCGGGACGCTCATGGTGGACAAGCCCGGCTATTACGAGGCTTGGCAGGAAAGATATTTGGGAAGCCGCGGCGGCGACCCGGCATGACAAGGGAGCGGAAGTTATGAGGAAGCGATTGAACAACTTGTTTTTCGGAGCGGGCTTGGCGGCTGTCGTCGTGATGTTCTTCTCTTTCGACGCGAGCCTCGCGGAGTTGTGGGATTGCATCACGCGGGCGGGCTATTGGCTCGCGGCCATCTTGGGGTTGTGGTGCGTGCTTTACCTCATGAACGCCTGGGCGTGGCGGATTATCATCCGGGGCGGAGGGGCGTGCACGGTGGGCTTCGCGCAGTTGCTGAAGCTGACCGTCTCCGGCTTCGCGCTGAACTACGCCACGCCGGTGGGTCTTCTCGGCGGGGAGACCTATCGCATCATGGAGCTGTCGCGCTACATCGGCGTGCAGCGCGCCACGTCCTCCGTGATACTCTTCGCCATGATGCACATCTTCGCGCATTTCTGGTTCTGGGTGGCGGGCATCGTGGCTTACGTGGCCTTGGCGTTCGCGGGTAAACTGCCGATGAACGCGGGAATGGGCGTGGTGCTTTTGCTTATCTCGGCTTTCTGCTACGGCGGCATCTACCTTTTCATCAAGGGATACAAGAACGGGATGACGGTGAAGCTGTCCCGTCTGCTGTGCAGGATACCCGGCCTGCGCCGCCGGGGAAGCCGTTTCATGGAGCGGCATTTGGAGGACTTGCGGAAAATCGACCGCCGGATTGCGGAGTTGCAGAGCCGGAACAAGCGTTCGTTTTACGGGTGCTTCGCCTTGGAGTACGTCGGGCGTTTCTGCCAGAGTTTCGAAATCTTTTTCATGCTGATCCTGTTCGGGATAGACGGGGGAGGAGGCTTCGGCGGCTACGCGCTGACTTTCTTACATTCCTTCCTGATACTCGCCTTTACGTCGCTCTTCGCCAACGTGCTGGGTTTCCTGCCGTTGCAGTTGGGCGGGCGCGAGGGCGGCTTCGCCATGTCGGTGGCGCAGATGGGGATGAGCGGCGCCACGGGCATGTTCGTGAGCATCATCAGCCGCGTGCGAGAACTGTTCTGGGCTACCGTGGGACTGTTGCTGATGAAGGTGGGCGCGGCGGACGGGAGCAGGACGGGGTGACAAATATATAAGGTATAGGTTTATGGGAAGACGAATCATTTTTATGTGGCTGTGCCTGACAGGGTGGGCGGGTCTGGCCTGCGGTCAGAACACGATAGTGAAAGGCATCGTCACCGACTCGATAACGGGCGAGGGGCTGCCTTCCGTGTCCATCGTGTTCGAGGAGACCTCCGTCGGCACGACGACCGACCTGGGCGGACGCTTTTCACTTGCCACCAACCACCCCGGCAAGGTGCTTAAGGTGGTTTACATGGGGTACGAGACGCAACGCCTGAACGTGGTGCGCGGACGGACGAACAACTTCAAGATAAAGCTGCGCGAGAGCGAGTTCGCGCTGGGCGAGGTGACGGTGAAGCCGAAACGGGAGAGGTACCGGCGGAGGGAGAACCCCGCCGTGGCGTTCGTGAGGAAGGTGATAGAGCGGCGGGATGCCAACGACCCGCGCAGCCATGATTACTTCAGCTTCGACCAGTACGAGAAAATCCTGATAGCGCAGAACGAATACACGCCGAAGCGGAAGAAGAACGGGAAGAAAGGCAAGTTCGACTTCCTGACGGAATTCGTGGACACGTTGGAGGACGGCACGACGATTCTCCCGGTGTCGGAAAGGGAAAAGGTGCAGAAAGTGTACTTCCGCCGCTCGCCGAAGTCGGAGAAGACGGTGGTGGAGGGTTTCCACTCGTCGGGCGTGGACGAGGTGTTCTCGCGCGAGGGCATGCAACAGTTCCTCAACGAGGTGTTCCGCGAGGTGGACATCTTCCAGAACAACATCCCTTTGTTCCTGCAACGCTTCGTGAGCCCGCTGTCTTCCATAGGGCCTTCCTTTTACAAATACTACCTGCTGGACACGCTGGACGTGGGAGGCGAGAAGTGCGCCGACCTGACCTTCGTGCCTTTCGCGTCGGAGTCGTTCGGGTTCACGGGGCATTTGTTCGTCACGCTGGACTCCACCTACTTCGTGCGCAAGGCGTTGCTCAGCGTGGCGAAGGACATCAACCTGAACTTCATCTCGCGCATGGACGTGGAGCAGGAGTTCGCGCGGACGGAAGACGGCACGCGGCTCATCACGAAGAACGACATCAGCGTGGACTTCAAGCTGAGCGAGAAGTCGAAGGGGCTGTACGCCCGCAGGATGGATATCTTCTCCGGCCATTCGTTCGGGAAACCTGCGGAGGAGGTGGCGAAGGTGTTCGCCGAGAGCGCGCCGGTGATTACGGAAAGGGACGCCTACAGCCGGAAAGAGGATTTCTGGGACGAGGCGCGCCCGGAGGAGGCGGTGAAGCGTAACCCGAACTCGGTGGAGAAGCTCATGTCGCAATTGCGGCAGGTGCCCGTCTTCGCGGTGGCGGAGAAGACTGTCTCCGTCATCGTGTCGGGTTACGAGCCCACGAACAACACGCCGAGCAAGAACAAGTTCGATTTCGGGCCGATGAACTCCGTCATCAACGGCAACGCCATCGAGGGGGTGCGGATACGTGCGGGGGGCGCGACCACGCCTCAGCTGAACAAGCATCTTTTCGCGGAGGGGTACGTGGCCTACGGGACGAAGGACGGCAAGATGAAGTACGACGGGCTTCTGGAGTATTCGTTCAACGAGCGCAAGGACTACCTCCGGGAATTCCCCCGGCACTCGCTCCGCTTCGAGTACATGTACGACATCAACAAGCTGGGACAGAATTACATGTACACCAGCAAGGACAACGTGATGCTGGCCATCAAGCGCAAGAAGGACACGCGGGCGACGTACCTGCGCAACGCGGAGCTGACGTACACGCGGGAGCTTTACAACGGCATCTCGTACAACGCCGTCGTGCGCAACCGGCGCGAGTATTCCACGGACTACGCCCGCTTCGACCGGATGCTCCCCGACGGGACGACGGTTCCCGTGCACAAGTACGACATGACGGAACTGGAGCTGGGCTTCCGCTACGCCAAGAACGAGAAGTTCTACCAGTCGCACGACAGGCGGGTGCCCATCACGTTCGACGCGTGGATATTCAACGTGAACCATACCATGGCCAAGAAAGGCCTGCTGGGCTCGTCGTATGACTACCAGTACACGGAAATGGGCGTACAGAAACGCCTGTGGTTCTCGGCGTTCGGGTTCGTGGACATCATAGGGAAGGCGGGGAAGGTGTGGAACAGGTTGCCTTATCCGTTGCTGATACTGCCGAACGCGAACCTGACCTACACGATACAGCCGGAGTCGTACACGAACATGAACGCCATAGAGTTCATCAACGACGAGTTCGCCTCGTGGGACGTGACATATTACATGAACGGGCTGGTGCTGAACCGCATTCCTCTGCTGAAAAGGCTGAAGCTGCGCGAGGTGTTCTGCTTCCGCGGACTGTGGGGGCATCTCACGGACAGGAACAATCCCGCGAAGGGCGGCGGCGTGTACGCTTTCCCCGAAGGGTCGTTCCCCATGGGGCACGCGCCCTACATGGAGGCGAGCGTGGGCGTGGAGAACATCCTGAAGTTCATGCGGTTGGACTACGTGTGGCGCTTGAACTACCGCGACAACCCGGGAATACAGAAGAGGGGCGTGCGCTGCACGATGAGCGTCTCGTTCTGATCGGTGCCGGCGGATGGACGGCGGCGCGGGGCGGGAACGAGGCCGAACCCGCTTGAACGTTGCCGCGCCGTGGCCTGTGTTCGCCGACGGTGATTGCCGTGCGGGCGGGGCGAGGCGGCCGTCCGGAAGCGATTGTCTTGCTGGAACACAGGCAATACCGTGGTTCCGTCATTTCTTGCGCAAGCCGGCTTGTTTTTCGGTCGGCTCATCTTCCTTTTGACAATATGACAGCCGATTCCTCCTTTCCGCGGGCAAATTGAAAGGAAAAAGCCCGTTCCGTGCATCGCGGACCGCCGTCGAAAAACGCGAACCAGGAGCGGAAAGGGGCGTTTTCGGATACGTTTTTTCACGTTTCGGGCATCCGTTTAACGTCCTTTCACCAAAGCCGTGCGTTTTTGTGCCGAGAAAAATTTCCGTTCCTGCGGAGAAAACACTTTTTTCGTCCGCAGGAAAATCCGGAAAAGCGCGGATTCCGGCGGATTTTCCTCCCGAAAACGGGAAAACGGACTGCGGAGAAACCGTATTTTTCCCTATTTGGTGGGAAAACGTGTACGAAATCCCGGTGTCGTTTTGTCAGGCGGAACGCCTTTCGTGCTTGCGGGCAGGGGACACGCAAGCGCGGGAAATCACCTTCCGCCGTACAAAACGACAGCGGAAGCCTTTTTCCGGCTGACATCCTGTCTTTCGCAAACGGCGCGGGAATCGCGTATTTTCCACGCCGCCCCGACCGGCGTGCGTACAGGCGATTCCCGCGGGTGCGGAACTGACGTTTTGACAAAATGACAGTGCGGGGCGGAAACCGCGTCTCCCGGATTGCGGAAGGCAAGCGTCCGGGCGGTCATTCGGGAACGGCTTGCGGGAACAGGCTCTTTTCGGGCGGTCGCTAAAATATTCCGTCCTTTTTACATCCCTTTCGCGCTTTTTCCTTACCTTTGCCGTGTTTCCCATGCCGAAGTCTTTGGAAAAGAGGGCGGTTGGAAAGGGGACACATTGTGTTGTGTGGAAAGGCGTTTGCTTGACACCGTGTTCCTTGGCGCATAGAAACTCCGCAAACTTCTAAATCCCGTCAGAACAGGGCAAGGGCAGATGCGCGACAAGTATGTTTTATGCAAGTTCTCGTCATGCCATTCGCCAAGAGATGAGCCTTATCGATATGCCGCACGGATTCCGTGCCGGGTTGCCTGCCCTTTGGGAAAAGGCGCGGCGCGCCGGCGGGCGGTGGTGTCCTGTGCCGGAAGAAAGGAAAAAGTACTTCCTGTACCTGTGCGTCTGCGTGGCGCTTCTGCCCGCCTTGACGCTGCGC
The DNA here is from genome assembly GCA_964466445.1 of uncultured Paraprevotella sp. GTDB lineage: Bacteria > Bacteroidota > Bacteroidia > Bacteroidales > Bacteroidaceae > Paraprevotella. The sequence continues at coordinate 11,873 of CAYXQT010000026.1, forward strand.
GACTTCACCCCGTCCAACGAATTGCGTTATCTGAGCATAGCGGACGAGGCGTTGCGCGACCACCACTTCTTCGCGTTCACGAACCAAGGCGTTCCTTACGCCGAGAAGCCGCCGCTCTACCTGTGGATAGTCATGCTGTGCAGGCGGGTCGCGGGGACGCATCTCATGTGGCTTCTGTCGCTCTTCTCGCTCGTCCCGGCACTGGTGACGGCGGACATCATGGACAGGTGGGCGGCGGAAGAGGCCGGTGCCCGCCAACGCCTGACGGCGCAGACGATGCTGCTCACCTGCGGATTGTTTCTCGGACTGGCGGCGACGTTGCGCATGGACATGCTCATGTGCATGTTCATCGTGCTGTCGTTGCGGTCGTTCCACAAGATGATGCGCGAGCCGGGAAAGGCACGCGCGGAGCGGTGGCTCTTCCCCGCATACGTCTTTCTGGCGGTGTTCAGCAAGGGGCCGGTGGGCATACTCGTCCCGCTTGTCGCGTCGGCGGCGTGGCTCGCGCTGAAGAGGCGCATGCGCGAGTTCGGGCGTTACTGGGGCGTGCGCACGTGGTGCGTGCTGGCGGCGTGCTGCGCGGCATGGTTCGGGGCCGTGTACGCCGAGGGGGGGGGAGACGGTTACCTGAACGACCTGCTGTTTCACCAGACGATAGGCCGCGCGGTGAACTCGTTCCGTCATGAAGAGCCTTTCTATTATTATCTGACAAGCATCTGGTATTCCGTCGCCCCGTGGTCGCTTCTCGCGGTGGGGGCGGCGGTCGCCGCGTTCAGGAAAGGCATGGCCACCGACTTGCAGAGGTTCTTCCTCACGGTCGCGGGGGCTACGTTCGTCTTGTTGTCGTGCGTCAGTTCGAAGTTGCAGGTGTACTTGCTTCCGGCCTTCCCGTTCCTCATTTATCCGGCGGCTCTCTTGTTGCCGAAGTTTGAGGGAAGCGGATGGGCGAAGGCGGCAATCGCCGTTCCCGCTGCGATATTCGCCGTCTCGCTCCCGGCACTTCCGGCATTCGTGTCGTCGGGAATGATGCGGGGGATGGAGCACCCCCTGTTCTACGTCGCCGCCGGGATGCTCTCGGCAGGCGGGATATGCGCCCTCGTCTGCCTGTACGGGAAAGGCGGCAGTCCAGCCAAGGCCATAACGCCGATGGCGGCGGGTCTTCTCGCCGCCGTGTTCTGCGGCGGGTGGGCGTTGCCGGACATCAATCCGGCTATCGGATACAAGGCCGTGTGCGACAAAGCCCTTGAAGTGGCGCGACGGAAAGGCGCGGACGGTTTCAGCACGTGGAACATCAAGCGTTCCGAGGGCATGGACGTTTACTTGGGCAAGGACGTGAACGTGGTCGACAAGGACAGCGTGCCGGCTTCCGTGGAGGGGCATCCCACAATCCTGATGACGCGCAAACGCGACCTCCCGGCTTTTCCGGGGAAAGAGAGCTGGACGGTGGGCGACTTCGCCGTCGTCGCGCTTTGAACGCGGAGGAAACGGGAGTAAAATGGAGAACAAAAATCAAGGACATAAGACATGAACAGGACTTTCTCATACGAACTGACAATCATAGTGCCGGTGTTCAACGAGGAGGACAACATCGGCGCGTTGGAACGACGTCTCGCCGGGTTTCTCCCGACGTGCCTCCGGAAGGCCTGCGTGCTGTTCGTCGACGACGGCTCCACCGACGGCAGTCCGGCACGCATACGGGAAGCCTGCCAAAGGCATGACGACTTCTTCTACCTTTCGCTTGCATCCAACGGCGGACTGAGCACGGCGCTGAAGGCGGGGATAGACATGACAGACTCTCCCTACGTGGGATACATGGATGCCGACCTGCAGACCGCGCCCGAAGACTTCAACCTGCTTATAGAAGACATCGGCGGATACGAACTGGTGACGGGCATAAGGACCGGGCGCAAGGATCCGCCGCTGAAGAGGCTTCAATCGCGCATAGCCAACGGGTTCCGGCGGGCGATGACGCACGACGGGGCGCAGGACACCGGCTGTCCGCTGAAAGTCATGCACACCGACTGCGCCAAGCGCATACCGTTCTTCAAGGGGATGCACCGCTTCCTGCCCGCCCTGGTACTCTTGCAGGGCGGAAGAGTCAGGCAAGTGCCCGTAAGGCACTTCCCGCGCACGGCGGGCGTGTCGAAATACCACCTGCGGAACAGGCTCGTCGCGCCTTTCGTCGACTGTTTCGCGTACCGCTGGATGAAGAAACGCTACGTCGACTACCGCGTGGAAAGCGACAACCTGGCGGACGACGCGCAATGCCGCGCACGGCGGGGCCAGAGCCGAACCCAAACGAACCCCGCCGGGCCGCAGCCGGCCTCCTCCGGAAGCAAATGAACAGCCAGACCGCGATATTCGGCATAGGTTTTCTGGCGCAAGGCTTCTTCTCGGCCAGGGTGCTCGTGCAGTGGATACTGTCCGAGCGGGCGCGCCGCGTGCTGTCGCCGTCCGTCTTCTGGGTGTTCAGCCTTGCCGGCTCGTACCTGCTCTGCCTGTACGGTTGGTTGCGCCACGATTTCGCCATCGTGCTGGGACAGTTCGTCTCCTACTACATCTATCTGTGGAACCTCGGGATGAAGGGCGTGTGGAAGCGCGTCTTCCCTCCCATACGCGCCGTCCTGCTGCTGACTCCGCTCGTGGCTGTCGGCTTCGTGGTCGGGAACGCCGGGGAGTTCGCCGCCCGCTTCCTCCTGAGCGACGACGTTCCCCCGTGGCTGTTGCTGTTCGGCTCGGCGGGACAAGTGCTGTTCACCCTGCGCTTCGTCTACCAGTGGCTGTGTTCCAGCCGCGCGGGCAAGTCAGTCCTGCCCGCCGGGTTCTGGATGATAAGCCTTGTCGGCTCGTTGTCGATAGTGGTGTACGCCGTCTTCCGGCTCGATCCGGTGCTGATAGCCGGGCAGTCGTTCGGCATCGTGGCGTACATAAGGAATTTGTGCTTGGCAAGAAACGGTAAGGAAACGACATGAAGACATTGGTCACGGGTGCGGCGGGCTTCATAGGTGCCGCCGTGGTGAAAGCCCTGCTCGACGAAGGGCACGAGGTGGTGGGGCTTGACAACATGAACGCTTATTACGCCACGTCGCTCAAGCTCGCGAGGCTGGCCGAAAGCGGCATCGATGCCGCGGGCATGAAAGAGGGGGCGGTCGCGGAGAGCGCGAAGGGCTTGCCTTACCGCTTCGTCAAGGCAGACCTGGCCGACCGCCGCGCCATGCCGGAACTGTTCGCCGCGGAAAGGTTCGACAACGTGGTCAACCTGGCCGGACAGGCGGGAGTGCGCCATTCGATGGAAGACCCGTTCTCCTATGCCGAGAGCAATATCCTCGGGTTCCTGAACATACTTGAGAGTTGCCGCCGGCATCCCGTGAGACATTTGGTCTACGCCAGCTCAAGCAGCATATACGGCACGGGCAACCGCGTGCCTTACGCGGAGACCGACGAGACAGACCGTCCCGTCAGCCTGTACGCCGCGACGAAGAAGTCCGACGAGCTCATGGCCTACTCTTATAGCAAGCTGTACGGCATCAGGGCCACGGGACTGCGCTTCTTCACCGTCTACGGCCCGTGGGGAAGACCCGACATGGCACCGTTCATATTCATGGAAGCCGTCATGCGGGGCAAGCCGATACGCGTGTTCAACCACGGCGACATGAAGCGCGACTTCACCTACATAGACGACGTGGCGAAAGGGGTCGCGCTCGTGACCGCCCGTCCCCCGGAAGACGCCGTCCCCCACAGGGTCTACAACATCGGACGCTCCAAGCCGGTAGGTCTGCTCGACTTCATCCACACGATAGAACGCGTGACGGGACGCGAGGCCGTGACGAAACCGGTCGGCATGCAGCCGGGCGACGTCTACTGCACTTATGCCGACACCTCGCGCCTACGGCACGACTTCGGCTACAGCCCGTCCGTGGACATAGACGAAGGCATCCGGCGTTTTTACGACTGGTATGAAGAGGCCGCAAGGCGCGGGATAATATAGCGCGTTTCCGTGCCGTCCTGGAGTGTCATGTCAGATTGCCGCTCGGAAAAACCGCACACCCGGAAGCCGTCTGCCCGACCGACATAGTGGAAATCCTTGGGTCGCGCCCGCGGGATTGTCCCTGCATCAGCTCTTTGTGGTAATAGAAGAGTACAGACCGTGGGACGCGGGTGTGGCATCGAAGAACCGACGGACGACCCCTTGCGGCATCTGTTCAAAGGCTATTCATTCAAAATCGAGACCAAATGCCGAATGTCACTTCTGACCAAAAACTCGTTGCCCATGAACAGGACTGGTTTCAAGAGATTTCGCGGCACTCCGCGCATTAGAAAGAGTCAGCTTAAGCCTTGCATTCTCTCCGCCTTTCTCTTCCGTCGCCCTCCTCAGTTCTTCATTTTCCAGTTTGAGGTCGTCGCGCAATTCTTCCAACCGGACATTTCCCAGTTCCAACGGGACTACGGTATCCTCGATTTCGTCCACCTTGTTTCAGCCGTAACAACCAGTATAGATAAGTACAAGGACAAGAAGCGGTATGATTAAGTAAGGGTTCAATTTATAGTCAAACAGAAATATATTGCAAAAATTCCGTCGCATAATCGTCTGAGAAAAACAACAGCCGTGTCATCGCGTTTCTCGCGAACCTGCCCTGACTGACCACAAATCAGCAGGATAAAACGACAATGATTATGATGATTATTATCGCAACAAGCACGCCCCCTCCCCACACACTGCTTCCACTGTCGGATCTGCCGAGTGTGGATATGGTCTGTTCCAATTCCTTTGCTCTTTCTTTTGCTTTGGACAACTCCCTCAGTGATTCCGCATTTTGAGCGTTCACCTTTTCAAGATTCCTCTGAAGCTGTGAATTGGTTTCCTGCATTTTGGACAAGTTCTTGTTCATTTCCTCCTGTTGCTTCTTATGCTGTTCCTGAAGTCTTGCCTGACTGTCGTTCAACACTTTCAACTGCTCCTGCAAGGTCTTGTTCTGCTTTTGGGCGGCTTCCATCTGTTCAATATGTTTTTTTGTCGTCGCTTGCTGTTCCTCCGTAGCCTTCTTTTGGTTCTCCGTAAGTATTCGAAGCTTTTCCTGCAGTTCCTTGTTGAGCTTGTTCGCGGCTTCTACTTGCTCGTTGTGTTTCTTTGTTTCTAACTGCTGGGCTTCTGTCGCTTTCTTTTGATTCTCCGTAAGGACACGCAATTTTTCCTGCAATTCTTTGTTTTGCTTCTTCCCTGTCTCGAGTTGCTCTTTGAACTGCTTTTTTATCTGTTCGGTAAGGGCTGCTTTTGAACGGCTTTTCTTTTCATTGACATTTTCAACCATCTCCGAGAAATATTGCCCCAATCCGTTTGGCGTAGGAGCGCATTTATCAGCAAGCTGCTTGATGAATATCTTTTCTTCCACGTGTCCTACTGCAACAATGACAGGTGTCTCCAACCCGACAATCGCCGTTAAGACGTTCAAATCATCAAGCTTCTCGATGCCGTTTCCGCCTCCTCTTACAATTGCGATTGCGTCAAACATTGACTTGTCAATCTCTGTAAGTAGCTTCACAAGTTCATCAGGGATTGAGAAGTTAACCCTGAATTCCTTAAAGTCAATGGCTACTTTAGAAGCATTTATCCCAGCCTCAAAATCACTCATTGTGATGGAAGTCTGTGGAAAAACCAACGCCACACGGGGACGCTTATCTGCAAACAACAAGTTCTCGATGATTGCGTCTACATTTTTGAAACCTTCCGAGGATTTTCTCTGGCGCAGTTCCGCTCTCTTTATCTCTGCTTCATCAATGACTTGTTCTTTTACTACTTCAAGGCGGCTGGCATAGAAAGTAATTTGAATATGCCCCTTATTCGTTATTTTACGGTCTAAAACGCCTCCGACATAAACGAGATTACCATTCGTTAAATTTTCACGTTGTTGTGGGGTAAGGCGTAGTGTCAGTTCTTCCTGACTGTCCTCGTCTCTTAGCGTGTCATAACAATACGCCCAGTATTCTTGCTTAGGATTCGCAAGATAAATACCACGCATATAAATAACTTTTGCATTGACGGATTGTCTCGCCAAGAAAGATTTGAATATACGTAATATCTCTGAAGGCTTATAGATATTATTAGACAATTCCGTATTGCTATTTATAAGTTCTGTCCGTATATCCGGCATCGGTACGAGTATCATCTTTAAGTTACTGCAAAAATATAAAAAGACGTCCGTTCCGGGAAAATACTGCAAGGCTTGCAGAAACATCAAAAGCATTCCCGCTTTGTCTTTCCGGCATAAGGGATGCCGCTCTCCGAGAGCCATTCGCGCGGATAGACCTGTTTCTTTTGCCATACTGTCAAACGGGGTATAAAGGATGTCGCTCTCCGAGAGCCATTCGCGCAGATTCCGGACGGTCGGGGCGATGCTGTCCGGAAAATGCCGCTTCCGCCCGAAGCAACTCCGGGAACTGTATGCCCCGAGCACTT
>CAYXQT010000027.1:0-17875 GCA_964466445.1 uncultured Paraprevotella sp.
CCCTTTCCGGCTGACATTCCGTCTTCCGCAAACGGCGCGGGAATCGCGTATTTTCCGCGACGTTCCGATTAGCGTGCGAATACGCGATTCTCGCGAGGGCAGGATTGACGTTTTGACAAAATGGCAAGCGGGGAAGCCGCATTTCACGGACGGCGGACGACAAGCGTCCGGAGGCCGCCGCGGGAACGACCCGTGGAAACCGGCTTCTTCCGGACGGTTGCGACAAAACGACTGCGGGCGGACGAAGAACTTGTGTCCTCGTCCGCCCGTATTCCTTTCTTTACTGTTATCAGATATTCGCTTTTCTACAATTTCCTTTTTGTCCGATTGTGATTAGCAGGCCGTTCCCGCTTGGAAATTGGCCTTGCCGAATTGCATGGAGGTGCTGGACATGAAGAAGTCTTGGTTTAACTTGGACTCTTTGTGCATCCCCGTCAGCATCACCACTGCGAAAAGTACCGTAAGCACTGCCACCATAAGAATTACGGCAAACAGTATAATACTCATTGTCATCATAATCTTTTTACCTTTTAATTAAACAATCTTTTTTCCTTTTCAAAACCTCTCCTCTGAGAGTTTCCTTTTTTACCTTAGTAATGACCTTTCGTCTTAAGACACTGCAAAGTTACGGCCAAAAAAGCCGAAGTCCAACAGTTCGCCTCCTTTATTTGCGGAATGGACGGGAAATATTGACGTATATCAAGAACCCACGTGCCGTTTGCCGCCTCGTGGCCGCGAAGATGACAGGAATGACAGCGTTTGCTGACAGAATGGCGGAAAAAGTCGCCGTGTCGGCGAAATCCGGCGCAAAAGTAGGGAAACGGCAAGGAATCCGCGCGAAATGCACGCCGGGGCAGGCGGGCGGCATCGAAGGGATGTACGTCGCGCGGCCCCGCCGTCCGCAGAGATGTTCAGGTCGATGTCCGCCCGCGGGAAGTCCTTCGACGGGTATCCCTTGGACGGGCTTGTGGACAAGGCCGCCGCGGCGCGGCAGTCCGGAGCCGCGCCGGAAACTGCCCCGCGGCTTGGGGAAGTTCCTTTCGGACGGAAAGGCAAGGCAGGAAAAAGGCAGCCCGCCCCGAAACAAGAAAAGGGGCGGGCTGCCGGAATACGGGCGAAGTCGCGGGCGGCGGGTCTGTCCCCGCGCGGCCTCAGTTGGCGCACTTGAACTCTTCCAGGAAACGGACGTCGTTTTCCGAGAACATGCGCAAATCCTTCACCTGGTATTTCAAATTGGCGATACGTTCTATGCCCATGCCGAAAGCATACCCCGTATAGGCGGTGCTGTCGATGCCGTTGGCGTCGAGCACGGCAGGGTCGACCATGCCGCATCCGAGTATCTCCACCCATCCCGTGTACTTGCAGAAGGAACAGCCCTTTCCGCCGCACATGTTGCAGCTGATGTCCATCTCGGCGGACGGCTCCGTGAAGGGGAAATAAGAGGGGCGGAGGCGGATTTTCGTGTCCGCGCCGAACATTTCCTGCGCGAAGAGCAACAGGACTTGCTTCAAGTCGGCGAACGACACGTTTTTGTCGACATACAGCCCTTCCACCTGATGGAAGAAGCAGTGCGCGCGGGCGGAGATGGCCTCGTTGCGGTACACGCGCCCCGGGCAAATCACGCGGATGGGCGGCTGTTGCCGTTCCATGACGCGGGCCTGTACGGAGGAGGTGTGCGAGCGCAGCACGATGTCCGGGCGGACTTCTATGAAGAAAGTGTCCTGCATGTCGCGCGCGGGATGGTCGTCGGCGAAGTTCATCGACGAATACACGTGCCAGTCGTCCTCGATTTCCGGCCCTTCGGCCAGCGTGAAGCCGAGGCGCGAGAAGATGTCCACTATCTCGTTCTTCACGATGGAGAGCGGATGGCGCGTGCCCAACGGGACTGGGTAGGCCGTGCGGGTCAGGTCCAAATCATCGGCGGTGCTGTCCTGCGTGTCCGCGGCTTCCCTCAAGGCCGCGATTTTCTCCTGGGCCTTGGCTTTCAGCTCGTTCAGTTTCATTCCCACCTCTTTCTTCATCTCGGGAGGGACGTTCCTGAATTCCGCCATCAGGGCGTTCAGGATGCCTTTCTTGCTCAGGTATCTGATGCGCAACGCTTCCGCTTCTTCCGGCGTGGAGGCCTGCAGTTTCCCGATTTCCTCTATAAGTCCTTGGATTTTTGCTAACATAATCATCTAAAAATCGTCCGCTTTAAAAAAGCTTTGCAAAGGTAATCATTTATTCACGAAAACTTGCCGGTATTGAAAATAAAAGTGTACTTTTGCATGTTTTTTTAAAGAGGATTTTCTGTCCTGTGTCAGTATGAGAAAGAATCTCGTGGAGTGCATGGCGCTGGCGGCTGTGCTGGCGGCGTGCGAGCGGAAAAAGGTGGTCTTGGAAGTGGATTATGCAGACGACACGGTCATCGACTCATTGCTTGATTCTCCGGATTCACTTATCTTCCCTTCCGAATCGGCGGACGAGGAACTGCCCGCAAGGGCGGACGAGCTTTTCGACGATTTCATCTTCGAGTTCGCACGCCTTGAAAAAGTACGGCGCGGACGCGTCGAGTTCCCGTTGCTTTCGGTCGTGCGGGGCGACACGGCGTGGCTCACGGAGGAGCAATGGAAATACGAATCGCTCTTTCTGGACCGGGACTACTACACCGTGCTCTATAACGACGAGGAACAGATGGAACTGAACAAAAGCACGGATCTGGAGCGGGTGGACGTGGAACAAATCCATTTGGAGGAACGGACGGTCAAGACCTGCCGTTTCGACCGGCTGAAAGGGGAATGGCGGCTGACGCGGGAGGACATGCGCGACTTCACGGATGCCGAGCCGTTGGACAAGTTCCTGGACTTTTACAGGAGGTTCGTGTCGGATGAGGAATTCCAGCAGAGGAGCGTGGCGAATCCCTTGCGCTATATCACGACAGACCCCGACGACGACTTCAGCACGATAGAAGGCACGTTAGACCATGACCAATGGGACGCTTTCAAGCCCCAGTTGCCGGACGGAATCATCACCAACATCCTGTACGGGCAGACGTATGACGACCCTGATTGCATGATACTGGTGAAGTCCGGCATCTCCAACGGCCTGATGGACATCCTCGACTTCAGGAAGAAAGACGGGGAATGGAATCTGGTCTCTTACGAAAACTGACCGTCTTATGGCAAGAATAGCGCGTGATTACCCCTTGCTCCCGCATAACACGTTCGGAATCGAGGCGTATGCACGCCGGTTCGCCGTCTACGACAGCGCGGACGACCTGCGGCAAGTCCTCCGCCGACTTCCGGAGGAAGGTCCCGGCATGCCCTTGCTGCACATCGGCGGCGGGAGCAACCTCCTCTTCCTCTCCGACTTCGAGGGCACGGTGCTGCACTCCGCCATCGGCGGGATAGAGTGCGTGGCGCGGGACGGCGGGGAGGCGCGGCTGCGCGTGGGGGCGTCCGTCGTGTGGGACGACTTGGTGGCCTTCTGCGTGGAGCGCGGCTTTTACGGCTTGGAGAACCTCTCGTCGATACCGGGCGAGGTGGGAGCCGCCGCCGTGCAGAACATAGGTGCCTACGGGGCGGAAGCCAAGGATGTCATCGAGGCGGTGGAGACCGTCGACCTGCGCACGGGGGAAGCGGGGACTTTCGATGCCGCGGCGTGCGGCTATGCCTATCGGAAGAGCGTCTTCAAGGAAGAACGGCGCGGGCGTTACGCGGTGACGCACGTGCGCTTCAGGCTGTCGACCGCGTTCCGCCCCAATCTGGATTACGGGGGGATACGCGAGGCGTTGCGTGCCGGGGGCGTCCGTCCGGAGAAAGCCGCGGCACGCGATGTGCGCCGCGTGGTAACGGCCATGCGCAGAGCCAAACTCCCCGACCCGAAGGTGTGGGGGAATGCCGGCAGTTTCTTCATGAATCCCGTCGTCCCCCGCGCGACGTTTGAGGCGATAAGGGAAAGTTACCCCGACGTGCCGCACTACGAGGCGGACGACGGCAGGGTGAAGATACCGGCCGCGTGGCTCATAGAGCGGTGCGGATGGAAAGGGCGGTCGCTCGGACGTGCGGCGGTGCACGACCGCCAGGCTTTGGTGTTGGTGAACCTTGGCGGCGCGTCGGGGCGCGACATCCTCGCCTTGAGCGAGGCCGTCCGCGCGGACGTGCAGGCCCGCTTCGGCATCGTCATCCGTCCGGAAGTAAACATCATCGGAGGACGGGCGTGAAGTCGGAATCTCGTGTATGTCAACTCCTTAAAGTCATATCCTTGACGGACATGACATCCTGCCCCGCGGACTTCTTTTTCCCGCTTGAAACCGCGCTTCCCGGCGGCAGCCCGTGCGGCTCTCTCCCCGTCCGACGGTTTCACCCCGAAAACAACCTCCCGAAATGGCATACCAGGATTGTAGGACACGCTTGAAAATCACGTTCCTGGGTACGGGGACGAGCACGGGAGTGCCGCAAATCGGTTGCGCGTGCAGGGTGTGCCGCAGTACGGATGTCCGCGACAAGCGTCTGCGCACCTCGGTACTGGTGGAGGCGGGGCATACGAGGATTCTCCTGGACTGCGGGCCGGATTTCCGCCTGCAAGTCCTGCCGTTGGAGTTCCGCCCCATAGATGCCGTACTGCTCACCCACGAGCATTACGACCACGTGGGAGGGATAGACGACCTGCGCCCTTTCAGCGTGTTCGGCGACGTGCATCTTTACGCCTCGGAACGCACGGGCGCTCAGTTGCGGCAAAGTCTGCCTTATTGTTTCGTGGAACACAAGTATCCCGGCGTGCCCCGTCTCCGGCTCCATGCCGCCCGTCCGCACGAGACGTTCCTCGTGGGGAATTTGCCGGTCACTCCCGTGGAAGTGATGCACGGCACGCTGCCTATATTGGGCTACCGCGTGGGCCGCATGGCTTACATCACCGACATGAAGACGATGGCGGACGGCGAGACGGATTACCTCTGGGGGTTGGACTTGCTCATCCTGAACGGCCTGCGCCATATACCCCACTACTCCCACCAGACGATAGAGGAGGCTTGCGCGTTTGCCCGCCGCTTGCGCGTGCCGCGCACTTACCTCATCCACATGGGACACCGTATCGACCTGCACGCCGAAGAGGATGCCCGTCTGCCCGAGGGCGTGCGCATGGCCTACGACGGGCTGGTGGTGGAGGTGTAGGGTAGGAGAGGGATAAAAAAGTTCCCCTGAAAGCCGCGCTTCCAAGGGAACTTCCTTTCGCCGGAACGGCGCGGAAAAACGTCATTGGATTTCGTAGTCGCTCGACACGAACGTGTTGTTCACGAGTGTGTTCGCCTTGATTTGGGCGTTGTGCCCCTTGATGGCAAAGAAAGCGAAACCCACGAACGGCAGGAGCGTCAGGCCTAATCCGACTCCCCAGCCTATCGCCGCCCCTTTTTTGGAATCTCCCTCCGCCTCCATGTTCCCGTTCAGACTGATTCTCTGCCCGTCGACGGCCGTCGTGGAGACACAGGACACCGACAGCCATCCGGCGCGTCCGCATCCTCTTGCCCTGTGGGCATCGATTTGCAGTTCAACAGGCGTGCCGGCCTTGATGACCACTCTGCCGTCGATTGATTTCACGTCGGCATCCACAATCGCGGCGGCGTTCTGGCTTTTGCTTTTCTTGCTGCTGATGGAAGTCGTGGTTCTCACCAAGACAGAACTGCCGCGCGACAACGGGGAGGCGGCGAACACACTCATGTTCAACATGGAACATGCGACCAGAATGGTTAATCCTTTTTTCAACATATCCTTTTTCGTTTTGGTTAGCGAGGGCAAAATTATAAAAGGAACGCGGAAGAGGCCGCGCCGCCATGTGGTAATAAAAGCGTCATCGTGTGGCAACATGCGCCACACGTTCAGTCGTCCAAGCCGAGCTCGTCGGAGTAATAGCGGAAGAAGTCATGCCGCAGGGCGACGGATATGCGCCTGAGCAAGTCCGTGTCCAAGTCGTTCTTCTTGAGGATGCGGTACATGTTCGTGCGGTCCGTGCATATCTGCCCGGCGAGCCACGAGATGCTGCGGCGTTGCTCGTCCAATTGTCGTTTTATGATAGAGCCTATCGGTGTCATGGCGATGCGGCGAAAAAAGAGGCGGAACCATTCTTGGTTATCTTCATCCGAGGCACCGCCAAGCACCTTGTGTATAGATAAGTACGAATGGTTCACGCCCTTTGCAGGCGCGAACCCCCGATACTTATTCCCATACACTTCGATTTTTGGCGGTTTTCGGATGAGAGAATAAGGACCAAAAGCCCAAATGTCTTTAACCGGAACGGAACGCTTTCCTCCGTGATTCGTACACAAAGGTACATAAAAAGCGGGATTCCTGCGCAGACGGGATGAAAAAATTTTCCCTCTCTTCGGAGATAAGGTCGCGATTTCCCCTATATTCCCGTCATTGTGTGGCGGTTACCTTTCGTCCGAAAGGCCATGGAAAATGACACTTTGGCGGAATAAGAAATGTTTCAACTCCTTGAAAATTAGAAAATAACATCAGGGAAATGCCGAAAAAGCGCAGGAAAGCAGGTTTCCTATGCGAATCCCGTGCGGATTTGTCCGTATGTCGCCGCTTTTTATGCGCGGAAATTTTATCCGTTTGGCGCGGGGATGGAATTTTCTTTGCGCCGGCGATTTTTCCGGACGGGCTTCCGATGGCAGGAAACGGGTTGCGAAAGAAAGAAAACGACTTTTCGGATTCTTTTTCTTTATTTGCTCTTTTTCCCCGTACAAGGTCTCGTTGTTCGGGGAAAGTGGCTTCGGCTTTCCGCGGTTGCCGCCGTCTGCGTCGTGGGCGGATGACGGGATTTCGTCGGACTTTGCCAGAGGAAAGGAAGCTCCGGACACTTTCTTTTTGCCAGATGCCTCTTTCCGTGAGAATCGCACATTTTCTTATGGCAGACGAATCCGTTTCCGCTTTCCGAAACGTTTGCCGCCGGCCTTGCCCGGATGCCGATTGACGGACAAATCCCTCAGGAGAGCCTAATCGTTATTATGTTTAATAACAGAATCCGATTCCTGTCCGCGGTTCTCCCTCATTCTCCGTATCGTGCCTCGTTTCGCTGTTCAGAGCAAATCCAGCTGCTTGAACACTTTCGTGAGTTTCCTGATGGCTTCGTCCACTTGTCCGTTCGTATGGTTGGCCATCAGCGCGAAACGCACCAGCGTGTCCTGCGGCGCGCATGCGGGCGGTATCACGGGATTGATGAAGACTCCCTCGTCGAAAGCCAGTTTCGTCACCATGAATGTTTTTTCCATGTCGCGGACGTACAGCGGGATGATTGGAGATTCCGTCGCGCCTATCTCGAATCCCGATTCGCGGAAACGCTTTAATGCATAATTGGTTACGTTCCACAGTCGTTCCAGCCGCTCCGGCTCTTCCTGAAGGATATGCAACGCTTCCAGCGCGGAAGCCGTGGCCGCGGGCGTGGCGGACGCGCTGAATATATAGGTACGCGCGTTATGCTTCAGCCAGTTGATGACACATTTGTCCGAAGCGACGAAGCCGCCGATTGAAGCCAAGGACTTGCTGAACGTCCCCATTATCACGTCCACCTCGTCTTTCAGGCCGAAATGGTCGCACACGCCTCTCCCCTGCCTGCCGAACACGCCGATGCCGTGCGCCTCGTCCACCATGAGGGCCGCGTTGTATTTGTGCTTCAGCCGCACGATTTCGGGGAGGTTGGCCAAGTCGCCCTCCATGGAGAAGACGCCGTCGACGATGATTAGTTTGATGGTGTCGGGTTTGCATTTCTGCAACTGCTTCTCCAAGTCGGCCATGTCGTTGTGCCTATATTTCAGGTTCTGGGCAAAGGACAGGCGCTTTCCGTCGACGATGGAAGCGTGGTCGCGGTCGTCGCAGATGACGTAATCGCCCCGCCCCGTCAGGCAAGGAATCACGCCGGAGTTGACCGTGAAGCCGGTCGCGAAACAGAGGGCTTCTTCCTTGCCCACGAACGCGGCCAGTTCCTTTTCGAGCTGGACGTGCAAGTCCAGCGTCCCGTTGAGAAACCGCGAGCCGGCGCACCCGGAGCCGTATTTCCGCATGGCAACCACGCCGGCCTCTATGACGCGGTCGTCACCCGTCAGACCCGTATAGGCATTGGAACCAAACATGAGAACGCGGTGGCCGCCCATGAACACTTCAGTCCCCTGTTTGCTTTCAATCTCGCGAAAATAGGGGTATATGCCTTTGGCCATGTACTTCTGCGGCTCCTCATATTTAGCCAATTTGTCTTGTAATAAGCCCATCCCGATAAGTCCGTAATGAAAAAACATTGCAAAGTTAATAAAAACATTCATTTAAACGGCTTTATTCATAAAATCTTTTTAGGGTCATCGCTTGCGGCGGATCCGGACGCGGTGATTTCCGTTTTTTATCCTATCTTTGCGCCCGAATGGAGAACCGTAATGGCAAAGAAGAGCATCGCATTCATCATAAACCCCATTTCCGGAATACAAGGGAAGGACGGCATCGCCGAACTGATTACCCGGCATCTGGATCAAGACAAATTCAGCTGCGAGATATTCCGGACCGAATATGCCGGGCACGCCACCCTCCTGGCGCGGGAGCAGGTGGAAAAGGGCCGCGATGCCGTCGTGGCCATCGGCGGCGACGGCACGGTCAACGAGACAGCCCGTTCTTTGGTGCATACCCCCGTGGCTTTCGGCATCATACCTTGCGGATCGGGAAACGGGCTGGCACGCCATCTGCGCATCCCCATGAATCCGCTCGGCGCCATAAAAGTACTCAACCGCTTCGACATCCGCCGCCTGGACTACGGGAAGATAAACGGCATCCCTTTCTTCTGCACCTGCGGCATGGGGTTCGATGCTTTCGTGAGTTCCAAGTTCGCCCATTCGGAGAAACGCGGCGTGCTGACATATCTGGAGAACACGCTCCGCGAAGGCCTGAAATACAAGCCGGACACTTACGACATTGAGATAGAAGGAGAAACGTCAAAGTACAAGGCGTTCCTGATTGCCTGCGCCAACGCCTCGCAATACGGGAACAACGCCTACATCGCGCCGCACGCCTCCATGTCGGACGGCCTTATGGACGTGACGATTATGGAGCCGTTCACCGTCCTCGAAGCCCCGCAGCTCGCCGTCCAGCTGTTCAACAGGACGCTGTTGCAGAACAACAAGATAAGGACGTTCCGATGCAAGAACATCCGCATCCACCGCGAGCATCCCGGCGTGATACACTTCGACGGCGACCCCGTGTCCGCCGGAACGGACATCGAGGTGCAACTGATACAAAAGGGTCTGAACATGATAGTGAACACGCAACAGGCCTCCGACACGAAGCTGGGGAGTGTCGTGTCGGGACTGTTCGACGAGCTGATTTCCCTGAGCGTAAGCGTGCGCAACCGCAACATACGGCGCATAGACAATTTCAACAAGGAACTCATGAAGCACTTGAAACTGTAATCAGAAATGCAGGTAATATTCTCCCGTCAGTTCCTTGTATTCTTCCGTGTAGCCGCCGTCCCCGTCCCTTATCGCGAGGCGCGAGATTAGGGGATAAGGCGTGTCCCCCTTCTTCAGGCACAGCAGTTCCCTTTTCGGCCGTGCGCCGTCCGAACTGCACACCGCGCATCTTTTGTGGAGGTTGAGCCCTCTCTCCCACCCCTCTTGCACGAAAGCGCCGGCCGAAGACGCGGGGAGGATGACATCGAGGAAGCCCCCGTCTTTCAGCCACGTGCAGGCATTGCCGACCAACGCGCCGAAAGGGAGGGCGGAACTGTGCCGCGCCCTGTTCCGCCTGCCTCCGGGGCACGGCAGCGTGTCATCGAAGAACGGCGGGTTGCACGCGACGAGGTCGAACTTTTCTTGGGGAAAGTAAGCAAGCGCGTCGGCGACTTCGAAGTGCAGACGCCCCCGCCAGGGAGACCTCTCGCCGTTCTCCGCGGCCTGGCGCACGGACTCCTCGTCGATGTCAATCCCCGTGATGTCCGCGCCGCACCTCTGTGCCAGCATGATGGCCACCAGTCCCGACCCCGTCCCCACGTCGAGGATGCGCCTGTCGTCGGCGCGGACTTCCGCCCATGCCCCCAACAGCACGCCGTCCGTGCCCACCTTCATGGCGCACCGGTCGTGGTAAATCGAGAACTTCTTGAAGTCGAAACGAGCTCTTGCCATAAGAAACGGGCGCGCTCGCGCCGCGCCTCCTTTTTCCGTCGGGTGCAAAAGTAGCAAATATTTGTTATTTCCGCGGCGTACCTTACGTGGAGTTTGCTCTTTTTTCGTATCTTTGGGGCGTTTTGTGAAAAAGGTATGGTCACCATATCCATTTAAGGTTTTAATATGAGTATTGACGATAACCAGAATCCGTTTTCATTGGTCGCAGATTTCGAGGGAGACGTGTCCAGCGTCTTCGAGGTGGAGATGGAGCCCGTGTTGCCGATTTTGCCGTTGCGCAACATGGTGCTTTTCCCCGGCGTGGTGATGCCTGTGGCCGTGGGTCGGAATACCTCCCTTCGCTTGGCCAAGATCGCGGACAAGAACAAGATGAACATCGGCGTGGTCTGCCAGCTGAACCCGGACACGGAATCGCCGGGATACAAGGATCTGTACCACATCGGGACGATGGCCAAGATTATCCGCATCCTCGAAATGCCCGACCATTCCACCACCGTCATCCTGCAAGGGATGAGCCGTTTCAAGCTGAAAGGCATCGAAGTCGACCGTCCTTACCTGAGCGGCCCGGTGGAGAAGCTGCAAGACACGTTCCCCCCGAAAGACAGCAAGGAGTTCGACATCCTGGTGGAAGTCTGCCGCGAACGCACGTTGCAATACATCCGGCTGAGCGAACAGATACCGAACGAGGCCATGTTCGCCGTGAAGAACGTGAACAACAACATGTTCCTCGTGAACTTCGTGTGCGCCAACCTCCCTTTCCCCGTAGTCAACAAGATAGAGCTTCTGAAAGAGGGCGCGTTGCACATGCGCACCTACAACCTGCTCAAGATGCTGAACAAGGAGATACAATACTCCGAACTGCGCGCCGAAATCCAGCGCAAGACGCGCGAAGACTTGGACACGCAGCAGCGCGAGTACTTCCTGCAGCAGCAAATCAAGAACATACAGGACGAACTCGGCGGTACGCCCCAAGACCAGGACTTGCACGACCTGCACGCGAAGGCGAAGAAGAAGAAATGGCCGGAGGAGGTAGCCCAGACTTTCGACCGCGAAGTGGACAAGCTCGAACGGCTGAACCCGCAGAGCCCCGATTACAACGTCCAGCTCAACTACTTGCAGACGATGCTGAGTCTGCCGTGGCAGTATTACACGGAAGACAACCTGAACCTGAAGAACGCCGAGAGAGTCTTGAACAAAGACCATTACGGGCTGGAGAAAGTGAAGGAGCGCATCCTGGAACATCTGGCCGTCCTGCAGCTGCGCGGCGACCGGAAGTCGCCCATCCTCTGCCTCTACGGCCCGCCGGGTGTCGGCAAGACGTCTTTGGGCAAGAGCATCGCCACGGCCCTCAAGCGCAAATACGTCCGCATTTCCCTGGGCGGCCTGCACGACGAGGCCGAAATCCGCGGACACCGGCGCACGTACATCGGCGCGATGCCCGGACGCATCATCAAAAGCATAATACGGGCGGGTTCCTCCAACCCCGTGTTCATCCTGGACGAGATAGACAAGGTGACGCAGAGCACGGTCAACGGCGACCCCTCCTCCGCCCTGCTCGAGGTGCTCGACCCGGAGCAGAACAGCGCCTTTCACGACAACTTCCTCGACGTGGACTACGACCTGTCCCGCGTCATGTTCATCGCCACGGCCAACGACATAGGCACTATCCCCCGCCCCTTGCTCGACCGCATGGAAATGATAGAGGTGAGCGGATACATCACGGAAGAGAAAGTGGAAATCGCCAAGCGCCACCTCGTCCCCAAGGAAAAGGAAACCAACGGACTGGCGAACCGTCCGGAAATCAAGATCAGCAAGGCGGCACTGGAATACGTCATAGAAAACTACACCCGCGAATCCGGCGTGCGCGGACTGCAGAAGCAAATCAACAAGGTGTTGCGCAAGATGGCACTGGAATACGCCCGCAACGGCTCCTTCTCCTGCGCCGACGTGAAAGTGGCCGAAGTGGAGCGCCTGCTGGGCAAGCCTTTGTTCACGCGCGACAAGTACCAAGGCAACGAGTACGCCGGCGTGGTGACCGGACTGGCGTGGACTTCCGTGGGAGGGGAAATCCTCTTCATAGAAACCAGCCTGAGCAAGGGAAAGGGAAGCAAGCTGACGCTCACGGGAAACCTGGGCGACGTGATGAAGGAATCGGCGGTGCTCGCGCTGGAATACATCAAGGCGCACGCAGACCGCCTGCACATCGACACGCGGATTTTCGACCAGTGGAACATCCACGTCCACGTCCCCGAAGGAGCCGTGCCCAAGGATGGGCCGTCGGCGGGCATCACCATGGCCACTTCCCTCGCCTCGGCGTTGACGCGGCGCAAAGTCCGCCCGAACCTTGCCATGACCGGCGAAATCACGCTGCGCGGGAAAGTGCTGCCCGTAGGAGGCATCAAGGAGAAAATCCTGGCCGCGAAGCGCGCCGGCATCAAGGACATCGTCATGTGCGAGGAAAACCGCAAGAACATAGAGGAGATACCGGAACTGTATCTCAAGGGGCTTTCTTTCCACTACGTGAGCGACGTGTCCGAAGTGCTGGACTTCGCCCTGCTGGACGAAAAGGTTGCGAACGCCATCGAATTCACCTTCGACGAGGGCAAGGACGACAAGGAATGAGGTTCGGGAATGTGAACGGCGGCGCGGAACCCGCTCCCGGCAAGGACGAGGAGAGATGAGGTTCGAACTCCTGCATACGGATTCCCTCACGTCGGCGCGGGCGGGCGTGCTGACCACCGACCACGGCACGGTGGAGACCCCCGTCTTCATGCCCGTGGGCACGCAGGGCTCCGTCAAGGCCGTGCATCAGCGGGAGTTGAAAGAGGAGGTCAAGGCGCAAATCATCCTGGGGAACACCTACCACCTGTACCTGCGCCCCGGCACCGGGATACTGGAGAAAGCGGGCGGACTGCACAAGTTCAGCGGCTTCGACGGCCCCATCCTCACCGACAGCGGCGGCTTCCAAGTCTTCTCGCTGACGGGCATCCGCAAGCTGACCGAAGAGGGGTGCGAGTTCCGCTCCCACATCGACGGCTCGAAGCACGTCTTCACGCCCGAGAAAGTCATGGACATCGAACGCGCCATCGGCGCGGACATCGTGATGGCGTTCGACGAATGTCCGCCGGGCACGTCGGACTACGCCTACGCCAAGAGGAGCATGGAACTGACCCACCGCTGGTTAGACCGTTGCATCCGCCGCTTCGGCGAGACGGAGCCGCGCTACGGATACGGGCAGTCGCTCTTCCCCATCGTGCAAGGCTGCACTTTCAAGGACTTGCGCACGCGCTCGGCCGAGCACGTGGCTTCGAAAGGGGCGGACGGGAACGCCATCGGCGGACTGGCAGTGGGCGAGCCGACGGAAGTGATGTACGAGATGCTCGAACTGGTCAACGGCATCCTGCCGGAGGACAGGCCGCGCTACCTGATGGGGGTCGGCACGCCGGCGAATATTCTGGAAAGCATAGAGCGCGGCGTGGACATGTTCGACTGCGTGATGCCCACGCGCAACGGACGCAACGCCATGCTCTTCACGCTCGACGGCATCATGAACCTGCGCAACAGGAAATGGGAGGACGACTTCTCGCCCGTGGACCCCGGCGGGACGGCTTTCGTGGACACGGCATACAGCAAGGCCTACCTGCACCACCTCTTCAAGGCGGGGGAACTGCTGGCGCTGCAAATCGCCTCCGTCCACAACCTGGCCTTCTACCTGTGGCTGACGGGCGAGGCGCGGCGGCACATCCTCTCCGGCGACTTCGCTTCCTGGAAGGCTTCCACGGTGAAACGGGTGGCCGCGCGGATATGATTAAAGCAAGACTGCGCATGAAGTGGCATAAGCATCTCGTCTCGAAGCTGGATATGTATCTCATCAAAAAGTTCCTCGGTACATATTTCTTCTCCATCGCGCTGATTATATCCATCGCCGTGGTGTTCGACTACAACGAGAACATCGACAAGTTCACGACCAACAACGCCCCGTGGAAAGGCATCATCTTCGAGTATTACGCCAACTTCGTCCCCTACTTCTCCAACCTGTTCAGCCCTCTGTTCGTCTTCATCTCCGTGATATTCTTCACCTCCAAGCTGGCCGACAACTCGGAAATCATCGCCATGATGGCCGCCGGGATGAGCTTCAGGAGGCTGATGCGCCCCTACATGGTCTCGGCCGCCATCATCGCGGTGATGTCTTTCCTCTTGGGCGCCTACGTCATACCCAAGGGGAGCGTCACGAGGCTGAACTTCGAGAACGCCTACAAGAAGAAGAAACGCACGGAGTTCGCGCAGGACGTGCAGTTGCAGGTCGACACGGGGGTCATCGCCTTCATCGAGCATTTCGACGGGCGCACCAAGACCGGCTACCACTTCTCGTTGGACAAGTTCGTGAACAAGAAGCTCGTGTCGCACCTCACGGCGGCTTCGGTGACCTACGACACGCTGTCGGACGAGCGTTACCATTGGCGGATCAACAACTACACGCTCCGCGAACTGAAAGGCATGCGCGAGCACATCTCCCACGGCACGCGCGTGGACTCCACCATCGCCATGGAACCGTCGGACTTCCTCCTGACGCGGAACCAGCAGGAGACGCTGACCCTCCCCGAGCTGAGGGAATACATCGTCAAGCAACGCGCCCGCGGATCGGGCAACGTCAAGCCGTTCGAGGTGGAGTACCAGAAGCGTTTCGCCACGTCCTTCGCCTCGTTCATCCTGACCGTCATCGGCCTTTCCCTCTCGGCCCGGAAGCGGAAAGGCGGCATGGGGCTGTACCTCGGCATCGGACTGGCACTGAGCGCCTCCTACATCTTGTTCCAGACCGTGTCGTCTACCTTCGCCATCAACGCGAACTGGCCGCCGGGGCTCGCGGCGTGGATGCCCAACATTATTTTTTCCTTTATTGCGTTCTTCCTTTACAAGAAAGCGCCGCAGTAGAGGGGATGTAGAATTAAAAAAGAATCAGAACAGTGGACTTTTACGATTTAGACCTGAACGACCAAGTGCTCGATGCCTTGGACGACATGAACTTTACCGAATGCACTCCCATCCAGGAACACGCCATACCCGTCATCCTCGACGGGCGCGACATGATAGGAGTGGCACAGACCGGGACGGGCAAGACCGCCGCGTTCCTGCTCCCCATACTGAGCAAGCTGAGCGACGGCGGCTATCCCGAAAAGACCGTCAACTGCGTCATCATGGCGCCTACGCGGGAACTGGCGCAACAGATAGACCAGGCCATGGAGGGCTTCTCCTATTACATGAACGTGTCGAGCGTGGCGGTGTACGGCGGCAACGACGGGATACGCTACGAACAGGAAAAGCGCGGGCTGGCCCTGGGCGCGGACGTGATTATCGCCACGCCGGGGCGGCTCATCAGCCACCTGAGTTTGGGCAACGTGGACTTGTCGAAAGTGTCCTTCTTCGTGCTCGACGAGGCCGACCGCATGCTCGACATGGGCTTCAGCGACGACATCATGCAGATAGAGAAGCGGCTGCCCAAGGAACGGCAGACCGTCATGTTCTCCGCCACGATGCCCGGCAAGATACAGGAACTGGCGCGCACCATCCTGCGCGACCCCGTGGAAGTGAAACTGGCCGTGGCCAAGCCCGTCGACAAGGTGGTGCAGGCGGCATACGTGTGCTACGAGACGCAGAAAATGGCGTTGGTGAAAAGCCTCTTCGCGGCCCGTCCGCCGCGCCGCGTGCTCGTCTTCGCCTCTTCCAAGCTGAAGGTGAAAGATCTGGCCGTCGCCCTGAAACGCGCCGGCTTCAACGTGGGGGCGATGCACTCCGACTTGGAACAGCAGGAGCGCGACGAGGTGATGTACAAGTTCAAGTCGCAGCAGATTGACGTGCTCGTGGCCACAGACATCCTGTCGCGCGGCATCGACATCGACGACATCCAGCTGGTGCTCAACTTCGACGTGCCGCACGACGCCGAGGATTACGTCCACCGCATCGGGCGCACCGCCCGCGCCAACAACGACGGCGAGGCGATTACCTTGGTGAGCGACAAGGACCGGCCGCGTTTCGCCTCCATCGAGCGTTTCCTCGGAACGGAGGTGGAGAAGCGTCCCCTGCCGGAAGGCATCGGGGAAAGTCCCGCTCCCCCGTCGGGAAAGGACGGGAAAGCCCGGCGCAAGGACATCCATTCCCGCCGCAAGAAATCCAAAGACGCACGGAAGCCCGCCCCTGCCCTGCCGCAGGCGGCGAAAGACGAGGAAAAGGACACGCGGAAACCGGCGACGGAAGGGGAGCACTCCCCCACCCCGCCGGCGAAGAAAAAACGCCGCAAGCCGCGCCACGGCCATCGTCCCAAGCAACGTCCGCAGGAGGGCGGCCCGCAATCCGGCGGCGGGGGCGAGGTCTGATTCCCGCCCGCCGCTTCCGCACGGCCGACGGCCAGGCCGTCCTGGACGCTCCTCCCGTGCGATGATGGGCGTGGCGGCGTGAGCGTCAAAAAGGGGCGACGCGCCGGAACGGGAAACGCGACCGGCCGCTCTTCCGGGAACGAGGCGGACGGCCGCGCACGAAGTCCACGGCATTGTCCGCTCTGAAGAAAGCGGGACATCCTTGACGAGCCGGAGAATGGTGAAAATGACAGGAGAACCGCGGACAACCAAACAAACACGCGAAGATACGTCCTTAGCAACTGTTTGACACATGATTCAAAACAAAACCCACGTTCCAAGCAGGTTTGCCGTGAAGAGATGCCTTCTCCCGTTCCTCCTCTCGGTGACCGTAACATCTTTTGCCGGGGCGCAGACCTTGACAAAGTACGAGCGAAACGGAAAGTACGGGTATCGGGACGAAACGGGACGAATTGAAGTCCATGCACGGTATCCTTTCGTCTATACGGACACTATCCGCGACATCGGATTCGTGTTCGATGCAAGTTCCAGGCAGATACTTTGTCTGGACAACCGCGGTGTCCCTTTGTTCAACGTCTTCATGGTTGACAACGGCCCCGACTATCCGAGCGAAGGTTTGTTCCGAATCATAGGCGACGACGGCCTTATCGGTTATTCCGACCTCGAAGGAAACATCATAATCCCTCCAAGGTATAGGTTTGCTTGCCCTTTCAAGGATGGCAAGGCAAGGGTATCGAACGACGGATATACCTTGGAAGAAAAGGAACATTCAAGATGGGTGGTAAATAATTGGCATTGCATCCAAAATCCCTTGGGTTCCAAGCAAGGGAATTAGGGAGACTTGTTCGTTCCCGGAAGTCGCCCGCTTGCCGCTTCGGTGGGACAAGCGGGCGACTTCTTGATGCTCGCCGTCCGTCCGCCTCCGCCGTTTTCTTCCGTCCTGTCGCGCCGTGCCCGTCGGCTTTCGCGTCGGGCAACATTGCCGGTAACCGCCCGGATGCCTGTCCGTCCGCAATCCGGAAGGCGCGGTTTCCGCCGGAACTTCCGTTTTGTCAAAACGTCAGTTCCGCCCTCGCGGGAATCGCTTATTCGCATGCCGGTCGGGATGTCGCGGAAAATACGCGATTCCCGCGCCGTTTCCCGAAGACGGGATGTCAGCCGGAACGGGGAGCCCGCTGTCGTTTTGTACGGCGGAAAGCAATCCTCCGCGCTTGCGTGTTCCCTGCCCGCAAGCACAAAAGACATTCCGCCTGACAAAACGACACCGGAGTTTCGTACTCGTTTTCCCACCAAATAGGGAAAAATACGGTTTCTCCGCAGTCCGTTTTCCCGTTTTCGGGAAGAAAATCCGCCGAAAACCGCACTTTTC
>CAYXQT010000028.1:0-17735 GCA_964466445.1 uncultured Paraprevotella sp.
GCGGACGAAACACTTTTTTCGTCCGCAGGAAAATCCGGAAAAGTGCGGTTCTCGGTGAAAAATCCTCCTGAAGACGGCGGAACGGACTGCGGAAAACGCGTCTTTTTCTCTATTTGGAGGGAAAATGGATACGAAATCCCGGTGTCGTTTTGCAAGGCGGAACGCTTTTCGGGCTTTCGCGTCCTCCGCCCGCAAGTGCGGGAAGCCGCTTTTCGCCGTGCCTTTTGAAAGCGGGAACCACTTTCCGGCTGACATTCCGTCTTCCGCAAACGGCGTGAGAATCGCGTATTTTCCGCACCGCCCCGACCGACGTGCGAATAAGCGATTCCCGCGAGGGAGGAACTGACATTCTGACAAAATGGCAACCGGGGAAACCGCGCCTGACGGACTGCGGGCGGCAAGTGTCTTTCACGGGACTTGTAGCCCGCGGCGGACTCGTGGCTTATGCCGCTCGCGTTGCCGGAGGCGAAGCGGAGGATACCCTCATTCGAACTTGTGCTCCTTACGGGATTGTCCTCGTTGTAGTCCACATCGGTGAGAGTATAAGAATAGTATTATGATAGTCATCGGAACTCTCTTTGATTTCGGTTTCTGTTTTCACGCGTTTGAGGGGGATGTCCTTGGCGGGTCTGCTCAACAAGCCGCCATAGCGGAACCCTTTCTCTGTCCGCTCCCGGCTTTTCGCGCCGCAAAGATGACACATTGGCCCCCTTTCGACAATCTGTCATCCGGTTTCTCCTTTCCGCGAGCCAAAAAGGGAACGGGTGTGTTCTGACAAAATGACGGCCGGCGGAAGGAAACCGCGCGAGCGGAGCGGCAGGAAGTCCCGAAGCCCCGTGCCGTTCCCGGAAGGGCGGCGCGGGGACAGGCAACCCTTACTCGTAACGGAGGGCGTCGATGGGATCCATGTTGGCGGCTTTCTTGGCCGGGTACCAGCCGAAGAAGATTCCGATGAACGTGCAGACGCCGAAGCTCATGATGATGCTCCACCATTGGATGAAGATGGGCATGTTGGCGGCAATCTTGATGGCGTAGGCGACACCGATGCCCAGCACTACGCCGATTACGCCTCCCGCGATGCTCAAGATGGCGGCTTCGATGAGGAACTGGCTGAGGATGTCCATGCCGCGCGCCCCCACGGACATACGGAGTCCTATCTCCCTCGTCCGCTCCGTCACGGACACGTACATGATGTTCATGATGCCTATGCCTCCGACGACCAAGGAGATGCCGGCCACGCTGCCCAGCAGGATTGTCAGCAAGTCCATCGTGGAGTTCATCATCGACGATATTTCCTCCTGGCTCCGGATGGTGAAGTCGTCCACGTCGGCTTCCGCGGTCTCCGTGCTTTCTTTCAGCTTGTGGCACTTCCGCAGGATTCCGGTGATGTCCTCGATTGCCATGTCCGTGGCATCCTCGGTTACGGCGGAACAGTTGATGCCTTGCAGGTATGTCACGGCAAGGATGCGCTTCATGACCGTGGTGTACGGGGCGAGAGCCAGGTCGTCCTGATCCATGCCCCAGGAGTTGTAGCCTTTGGACTTCAGCACGCCGACGACGCGGAAAGGGATGGAGTTGAAGCGGACGACGCGGCCTATCGGACTGCCGCCGTCGGGGAAGAGGTTGTCCACCACGGTCTTCCCCAGGACGCAGACTTTCGCCGCCGTCTTGATGTCCTGTTCGGAGAAGAACTCCCCGTCCTCCACCTTGCGTTGCTGTATGGTGAGGTAGTCTTCGTTGACGCCGTATATGCTCGACGGCGCGTTGTTGTTGCCGTAGATGAACTGCCCCGCGCTGTTGACCGTCGGGGTAACGGCTGTCAGGTATTTCGCTTCGTCGCGTATGCTCTCGTAGTCTTCCAGCTTCAGGGTCTGCATCTCGTCGGCATCCAAGCGCACGCCCCCGCGCCTGTCCGCTCCCGGATGTATCATGATCATGTTCGAGCCCATTTCCGAGATTTGCTTGCGTATGCTGCGTTTCGAGCCTTGCCCGATGGCGAGCATGGCGATGACGGAGGCCACGCCGATGATGATGCCGAGGGCGGTGAGGAAAGACCTCAGTTTGTTGGAGGCGATGGCTTTGAGGGCTATCTTGAAGAGGTTGGTCGTGTTCATGCGTCCTCTTGTTTTAGTCGTCCTGCGGAAGGGGGAGTTGCGACAAGGCTTCCGCCGCGGACAATATGCGGGGGTTGCGGGTGTCTTCCCGTACCAGCCCGTCGCGCAACGTGATGTTGCGGCTGCTGTATTGCGCTATCTCCGGGTTGTGCGTCACGAAGATGATGGTGCGCCCCGTGGCGTGAAGTTGCTGGAACAGCACCAGTATCTCGAACGAGGTGCGCGTGTCCAGGTTGCCTGTGGCCTCGTCGGCCAGGAGCACGGCGGGGTCGTTCACCAAGGCGCGGGCTATGGCCACGCGTTGCATCTGCCCGCCCGACATCTGGTTCGACTTGTGGTAAAGCCGGTTGCCGAGGCCTACCATCTCGAGTGCCTTGACAGCCCGTTCCTTCCGTTCCTTGGCCGAGACGGACGAGTTGTACATGAGGGGGAGTTCCACGTTCTCCACCGCCGTCGTCTTGGGCAGCAGGTTGTAGCTCTGGAACACGAAGCCGATTTTGCGGTTGCGCAGGACGGCCCGCTCGCGGCGTTTCATGGCGCGGACGGGCACTCCGTCCAATATGTATTCTCCCGAAGTAGGCGTATCCAGGCAGCCCAGCTGGTTCAGCAGCGTGGACTTGCCGGAGCCGGACGTGCCCATGATGGTGACAAACTCCCCCTCGTATATCTTGAACGACACGTCCCGCAACGCGTGCACCACCTCGCCGCCCACGACGAAGTTCCGGCTCACGTTCCGTAGTTCTATGACAGCTCTTTTCTGTTCGTTTCCTTCCATGGCGGCGGGTTTTCCTGTCTATTTCTTGTCCTTCTTCTTGCCCGGGCGCGGCATGAACGGGTTGTTCTCCTCCTCTTGCGGCTCTTCGTCCTCCTTCGCCTCTTTGACCGACAGTATCACCTGCGTTCCTTGCCTGATGCCGCCCAGTATTTCGGTCCTCACGCCGTCCGTGGCCCCGATTCTCACGTTGTGGGCTGTCAGCGTGTTCCCCTCGCGCGTCCAGAGCTTGTTCTTGCCGTTCGTGTCCGTTATCTTGTACGCTTTGCCGAATACCTCCTTGGTGGGAGTGAAGCGCAGGGCTTTGGACTTGACGCTCAGCACGCCTGTGCGTTCCAGCGTATTGACCGAGACGTTGGCCGTCAGTCCGGGCTTCAGCTTGAGGTCGTTGTTCGGGGCGGAAATGACCACTTCGTAGGTGATGACATTGTCGGTTTCCGTGGCTTCTTGCCGGACTTGCGTCACTTGCCCGTGGAAGATGTCGTTGGGGTATGCGTCCACGGTGAACGTGACGTTCTGCCCTTCTTTCACGCTTCCGATGTCGGCCTCGTCGATGTCGGCGATGACGCGCATGTCGGTCAGGTTCTTGGCGATGGTGAAGAGCGTCGGCGTCTCGAAGCTGGCCGCCACGGTCTGCCCTTCCTCCACTTCCTTGCTCAGGACGATGCCGTCGATGGGCGAGGTGATGGTGGCGTATCCGATGTTGGTCTCGGCTCTCTTCACGCTTTCCTTCGTGGTGTTGTAGGTTTCCAGAGCCTTGCGGTAGTCAAGGTAAGCCACTTCGTAGTCGTTCCGGCTCACGAGTCCTTTCTCGTTCAGCGTCTTGTATCGCTTGTAGTTGGCAGTCCGGTAGTCCAGTTCGCTCTTTGCTCCGGCGAGGTCGGCCCGTGCGCTGCTCAGTTCGCTGTTGAGGGTCGTCTTGTCCAGTTCCGCGATGACCTGTCCTTTTTTCACGATGCTGTTGTAGTCGACGTATATGTTGCTGATGATGCCGGAGACCTGCGTGCCGACGTCCACTTTCGTCACCGGTTCGATGGTTCCCGTGGCGGTGACGCTGTTGCGGATGGTGTCCGGCTGCACGCCGGTCATTTCGAACTCCACGGGCACGTCCTTCTTGGGCCATGCCAGCGCGGCAATGACGACTGCGGCGACGGCGACGGTTGCCGCGATGACGGATTTCTTTTTTCTCATAAGGCGATGTTGTTCATTGTGTAAGGCGGATGCCGTTCTTTTACAGGGTGATGTCCTCTCCTTGGTAGAAGCGGAGGAGTTGGATGTGGAGCAACGTGTTGTACTTGCTTTGCAACCGGTCTTGTTGTGCGCTCAACAGCTCGTCGCGCCCGTTCATGAGTTCCACGATGTTCTTCAGTCCGTTCTTGAATTGCTCGTCCAGAAGGTCGTAACCGGCCTGCACGCTTTTGAGCCTGGCCTCTGCCGCCACGAATCTCTGCCGGTTGCTGTATGCGTTGAGCCAGTATTCTTCCACCGTGCCGTACAGCTTCTTCTGCTGGTCTTGCAGTTGCAGTTCGCTGTCCATCTTGTTCAGCCTGGCCTTCCGGACGTTGGTCTTGTTCCGCAGGTTGTCGAAGATGGGAATGGACAGCGTCACGCCGGCCGAGAGGTTCAGGTTCTGCCTCATCTGCTCCCTTGCCGACTCGCTGCTGCCGGAATAGTGGCTGTCGCCGATGCCCGCGTTCAGCGAGATGGAGGGGTAGTACCCGGCCTTGGCGATGTCGATGTCCAGTTCCGCGGCATCGACGCTCAGCCGGCTGCTCCGGATTTCCGGGCGCAGGCTCAGTGCTTGCCGGTACACTTCGCCGAGGTCGGGAATGGGTTGCATCGCGGCTTCGTCGTCCGTCCCTATGCCGGCGATGTCGAAGTCGCGGTCGTCCGTGATTTCCAGGAGTTCCTTAAGCTCGCGCTTGTAGTTGGCGATTTGGGTCTCGGTGGCCACGCAGTCGTATCGTGCGTCGGCGGCCTGCGACTCCAACTGTGCGAGGTCGGCTTTCGAGATTTGTCCCTGCTCGAACATCTCCTTTCCGCGCTCGAACTGGCTTTCGGCCGTCTCCCGCATGGCCTTGTTCACGTCCAGCGCGTCTTTCGAGTATAGGATTTGCACGTACAGCTGGGCTATCTGCTCCTGTATGCTGTTGGCCGTGGCTTGTGTCGTCAGAGCCGCAATCTGGTTCTGCAACTTCTGCGCCTTGACGTTCTTGCGGTTGGCGCCACCGTCCCACACGGTCCACGACGCGTTGAGGCCGTAGTTTCCGTTCCCCGTCACCTTGTTCGACGAGCTGTTGGCGATGCCGTTGGCCACGAAGCTGGCTTCCGTCCTTTGCAGCGGCCTGTAGTCCAGCGTCTGCGTGGTGCTGAAGGACAGGTTGGGGAACAGCTCGGCTTTCCTTTGCGCGAGGTCGGCCGCACCCTCTTCCTCCGCGACCTTGTTCTGCTTCAGCTGGATGTTGTGGGCGATGGCATAGTCGAAGCATTCTTGCAGCGACCAGCGTGCCGAGTCCTGTCCCGCCGCGGTCGAGACCCGGATTAGGAACGCTACGCACATCAGGCATTTCTTGTAACTCATGGAGTTCATCTCTTTATCCGTGCAAAAGTACAAAAAATTAAGGACGGAGAAGAAATAAAACGCGCCCATGGCGGACTTTTTTCGGTTGGACTGTCGGAAGTGTCTGCCGAAAAGAGTATCTTTGGCGACGGAAACGCAAACAAAAGACAGGATAGGATTATGTTTTCGGGAATTGTGGAAGAATGCGCCCGGGTCACCGGGGTAACGAAAGAACGGGAGAACGTGCATTTTTCCCTGCGGTGCTCTTTCGCGGACGAGTTGAAGATTGACCAAAGCGTGGCACACAACGGCGTGTGCCTCACGGTGGTGCGCATACAGGACGGCTGCTATACCGTGACGGCGATGAAGGAGACACTCGACCGTTCCAACCTCGGCCTCCTGCGGGTGGGCGACGAGGTGAACGTGGAGCGTTCCATGCTCATGAACGGGCGGTTGGACGGGCATATCGTGCAGGGGCACGTGGACTGCACGGCAGAATGCGTGTCGGTGGAGGACGCGGAGGGGAGCTATGTCTATACTTTCCGGCATCCTTTCGACGCGGCGATGGCGAAGAGGGGATATTTCTGCGTGGACAAAGGTTCGGTGACGGTCAACGGCGTGAGCCTCACGGTATGCCGCCCGACAAGAGACACCTTTCAGGTCTGCATCATTCCTTACACGTATGAGCATACCAACTTCCACGCCTTGAAGCCCGGCAGCGTGGTCAATCTGGAGTTCGACATCGTCGGCAAGTATCTGAGCCGCATGGCGGACTTGCTCCGGGAGTAGGAGAGGGGCGGCGGCGCTCCGGACTTTCCCGGGCGGAGCGGGTTATACCTTGATATAAAGGATACCAAGTCTGCAAAGGCGGCTAAGAATATTACTATGTATGATGAGTTACGGGATAGGGGTGCTGATGAAGCCGTGGGACAAGAGATAAAATGGAGAGTACCTAAGTCTCAAGTCCGTGAATGGCGAAAGTAGCCATATGAAGGTACTCTAACCGAAAGATTCATGTCTTTTTGTAAATCATTGAATCCATTTGATTAAGACTTATTCAAGATTATGAAACAGATGTTATCAGAGAGAAGAAGATTTCAAGTTTGTAGAATCTTAGACTGGGTAGCCATATCGGCTGGTATAGGAATTGTGTTACAAGTACTGTTCTTTGCCTATGTTGCTTATGACATAGGAATGAAGGCCACTTGTAACGCATGTATCTGGGCATTACAAGATTGGGAAGAATGGACTGGATTATCTTATGAAGCCATAAATGTGATATTGTTCATATTCCTTGAGCCATTAGCAGTAGGATTTAGCGTATTACTTTATTTCCTTCATAAGTATACTTTCAGTCATATTCTTATGGCTATTGGAAGCATAGCTTCATTCTTATTAGTCACGATTGTAAACTTCCCTTCGTATGACAAGATACTTCAGCTTGCGATTGGACTCATTAGATAAAATTTAATTATGTATGCGCGTATGCACGCGCGTACCTTATTATTAATATATACGCACGCGAGGCGTGAAGGACTTTCCGTCCTGTTTCGGATTCAGATGTCCTTGAGCAGGACGGGTTTTCCCGTGTCAACATGCCGCGTGCGGAGTTCGCGTATGGTCTCCCATTCCTTGTTGTTCCGGCGTGCGGTTGCCGGAACGAACTTGTCGCCGTAGCTGTCCGCCCGTTCCAACAGCAGACCTACGGTCAGGCGGTTGATGTCCTCGGCGGGAGTGAAGCGCGTTGCGGCATCTTGATCCGCCCCCTCGAAAATCAGCAGGTGCATCTCTTTCAGTTCGCGGGTCAGGCGGCTGACGATTCCCGACGGGAGACCCGTCTCTGCCGAAAGCCCTTTCACGGTGTAGGCTTCCATGCCTTTCTCGAACCGCTTGCACACTTTCGACATGATGAGGATGAGCAGCACGTCATGGTAACTGCGACTGATTTTGTGGATGTCCTTGATGTAGTAGTAGCTTCTCAGGTTCTGGTTGGCGTAGGAAAGCTGTGCGCCGAAAAGGCAGGCAATCCATGAGAAATTGACCCACAGCATGAACATCGGCAGGGCCGCGAACGACCCGTAGACGGCATTGTAGCTCGACACCCATATCTGGGAATGGATGTAGAGATATTGGAGGAGCTGGAACGCCGTGCCCGCGATGAAGCCCGGAAGAACGGCATGGCGAAAGCGCACGTCCGTGTTGGGCATGTACATGTAAAAGGCGGTGAAGAGCAGGCCGCTCAGCGCGTAAGGCGACAGCTTGATGAGGATTTTCACCGTCGTGCTGAGCACCATGAAGTCCGGATAGTCTTGCGCGACGGTAGCCAGGAAGATGGAAAGGCCGCTGATGATGATAATCAACACGGGCAGGAGAAGGAAGACGCTGATGTAGTCCGTTATCTGACGGTAGACGGATCGTTGGTTCTTCACGTTCCAGATGCTGTTCAGAGCCACTTCGATGTTGGCGGTCAGTTGCACGACGGTGTACAGCAACAGGAGCAGGCCGAAGCCGATGAAGATTCCGCTCCGCGTGTGTTCGAGGT
Organism: uncultured Paraprevotella sp.; assembly: GCA_964466445.1. Classification (GTDB taxonomy): domain Bacteria; phylum Bacteroidota; class Bacteroidia; order Bacteroidales; family Bacteroidaceae; genus Paraprevotella. Next base: position 7,989 of record CAYXQT010000028.1, read on the forward strand.
ACGAATCGATGAAACAGAGTACCGTGTCGGCGAACTGCGGGTTGACGCTCAGATTGGCCTTGATCTCCTCCTCGATGACGGAGCCGTAACCCAGTCCCCGGCCGATGGCAAAGATGATGGCCAGAATGGGCACGGTAGCCAGTATGGTGGAGTAAGTGAGGGCCGAGGCGTGGCCGCCCAGATTCTTGGACAGGTAGCACTCTGCCGTGAGCGCCAGCTTGCGGAGCGCGTTGAAGGCGTACTTCTTGGCCGATGGAAGGTTCTCTTCGTCGATGAGCCATATCTTGTGCGTGAAGAAGAACTTCAGCTGGTGCATGTTGGGCGGCATGGGCTTTTCACGTTAGAAGTCGATGAAAGAAAGGGAAAAGCAGTCGGCCTGTAAGCCGGGTTCCGTACTCCGCACGAAACGGAGCGCTTGCCATTTATCTACGCCTCGCGTCGCCGCAAGGCTCTATCGTCCTACCCTCCGGCTCGGGCGGGCCGCCCTCTCTTGTGGCGCCGGTTTACGCGGACTTTCAACTTCCAGAATGCACGGCACGGATGTCGCCACCCGCCCGGTGGGCTCTTACCCCGCCTTCTCACCCTTGCCTCCCTCGCGGGAGGCGGTTCTTTTCTTCTGCATGCTCTAACCCTCGCGGATTACTTCCCGTTAAGAAGTGGAACGCCCTATGTTGCCCGGACTTTCCTCCCCCGGCGGAGCCGGCGGCGGCAAGCCGGCCTACTGCTTTGCCACGGCAAAGTTACTTCTTTTTACCGAGACGGCAAAACGCGGGTCAATGAATGTAAAAATGCCGAAGCCCGTTTTAATCGCTGTTAATGGGAAAGATTTCTTTGTTAAAAGATAGCAAAAAGGGAACGGAAAGGATACATGGCAAGCCCTTTGGCGTTATTTTTGCATAAGTTATTGCGGAAAGAACCATTAGTAAGAACGATATGACGACAAAGACAATGAAAGAGACGACAAGAAACGTATTGGGAACAGCCGCCCTTTTCATAGGCAGCTTCTGTGTGATGGGGTGCGTGGAGACGCCGGTCAAGGCACAGCCCTCGGCAGCCCCTTCCGGATTGGTGGATTTGACTCAGGCGGCGGAGACATCCGTCAACGCGGTGGTATATATTAAGGTGACGACGAACAGCAAGACGAAGACCGTGGACGTGGAAGACCCCTTCTCCGATTTCTTCGGCGACTTCTTCGGGTTCGGCGGAGGGCGGCAGCAACGGCAGATACAGACACCGAAGCGCGAAGGCTCCGGCTCGGGTGTCATCATCTCCGCCGACGGTTATGTCGTGACCAACAACCACGTGGTGAGCGAGGCCGACGAACTCCTGGTGAAGCTCAACGACAACCGCGAGTTCAAGGGACGCATCATCGGCACGGACGAGCAGACCGACCTGGCTCTGGTCAAGATAGAGGGGAAGGATTTCCCGACGCTCCCCATCGGCAACTCCGACGACTTGAAGCTGGGAGAGTGGGTGCTGGCTGTGGGCAACCCGTTCAACCTGACTTCCACCGTGACGGCGGGCATCGTCAGCGCGAAAGCCCGTTCGATGGGAGCCAACTCCATTGAGAGCTTCATACAGACGGATGCCGCCATCAACCGGGGCAACTCCGGCGGCGCGCTGGTCAACGCGCGCGGCGAGCTGGTGGGCATCAACGCCATGATTTATTCGCAGACGGGTTCCTATACCGGCTACGGCTTCGCCATCCCCACGACCATCATGAACAAGGTCGTGGCAGACTTGAAGGAGTTCGGTGTCGTGCAACGCGCCCAGCTCGGCGTGATGGGCAACGACGTGTCACGGTACATCGACGACGAGAAGGCGAGAGGCAACGAAGTGGACTTGGGCACGTTGAAAGGCGTTTATATCGCCGAAGTGCAGGACAACTCCACGGCCGCCGAAGCGGGGTTGCGCAAGGGCGACGTGGTGACCGCCGTCAACGGCAAGGAAGTGACGAAGATGGCCGAACTGCAGGAAGCCATCAGCACGATGCGGCCGGGCGACAAGGTGAAAGTCACTTACATGCGCAACAAGAAGAAAGAAACGGTGACGGCCGTGCTGCGCAACGCACAAGGCAATACCAAGGTGCTGGAACAGATGGATATGGACCAGTTCGGCGCGGCTCTGAAGCCTTTGGATGGCGAGACCAAGCGACAGCTGAGCCTGCCGAACGGTCTGGAAGTCGTGGCCGTGAAGAAAGGCAAGATGGCGGATGCCGGCGTGGAGAAAGGTTGGATTATCCTGCAGGTGAACGACAAGCCGATGAACACGGTGGAGGATTTCGAGGATGTAGTGAAAGAAGCCAACCGCTCCGCCGACCGCATCTTGTGGATTCGCGCCGTGACCCAAAGCGGCAAGATGAGAAGCGCGGTGGTGGAATTGGACGAGAAGTAGGATTGAAGAGCCGAGGGGCTTGGCTCGAAAGCCCGATGACAAGGGGCGGCGCGTGTCGGCAATGTATCCGGCATGCGCCGTCCTCGCGTTCGTGCCGGCAGGGCGTCGAAATGTCAATCCGCCTTCCACGGGATTCCGCTGTTGTCGTGTACTTGCGTTTTGACAGCGGATTTTTCCGGGACGGAGGGACGGATGCCCGAGGCAGAAGGCGTGCGGCGGCGAACAGCCGGGGATTCTTAGGTTAAAAAAAACAAACGCAGGTAATTTTCCGTTTGAACATATCCGCCACTCTCTAAAATAATGCTAAATTTGCGGCAGTCGCAATACCGGATTTTCAAAGTGGCTCAGGAAATCGTACATTCAGGTGTCGTGAAAAGCGTACAAGGAAAACACATCAGCGTGCAGGTCATTCAGGCTTCCGCGTGTTCTTCTTGCGTGGCGGGGAAATTGTGCAATTCGTCGGAAAGCAAGGAGAAAACGTTCGATATAGTCAGCCACGAAGCATTTTCTTATCGAATAGGAGAGGAGGTCATCCTGACGGGAAGCGTGGAAACGGGGTTGTCCGCCGTGTTTTGGGCTTACGGCGCGCCGCTGTTGCTGTTGCTGGCGGTCTTGCTTGTCACGTTGCAGTTCACGTCCGAGGAGCCGGTCGCGGCTTTGGCCGCCTTGTCCGTCCTTGCCGCCTATTACGGCGTGCTCTACCTGAACAGGGACAGGTTGACAAGGAAATTCTCATTTACCATTAAACACAAAAAATAGACATTGCTATGAACGTGATTTTGATTGCGGTAATCGTCCTGGGAGTCGTGGGATTGGTGTCATCCTTCATGCTCTATGCGGCCTCCAAGAAGTTTGCCGTCGTGGAGGACGAGCGCATCGGAAAGGTGGCCGAAGTCCTGCCGAAAGCCAATTGCGGCGGGTGCGGCTATCCGGGATGTTCGGGCTTCGCCGCCGCCTGCGTGAAGGCCGCCGACGGCGGTTCGCTCGAAGGCAAGCTGTGTCCCGTGGGCGGGCAGCCGGTCATGGAGAAAGTGGCCGGAATCCTGGGGCTTTCCGTAACGGCCGGCGTACCGAAAGTGGCCGTGGTGCGTTGCAACGGGACTTGTGCCAATCGCCCGCGCGTCGTGGATTACGACGGTACGCGAAGTTGCCGCGTGCAACTGTTGGCGGGTACGGGGGAGACGGCGTGCGCGTTCGGTTGCTTGGGCGGAGGCGACTGCGTGGCCGCGTGCCAGTTCGGGGCTTTGGCCGTCAACCCGGAGACCGGGCTGGCCGAGGTGGACGAAGAACGTTGCACGGCCTGCGGAGCCTGCGTGCGGACTTGTCCGCGAAAGGTAATCGAGCTTCGCCCGAAAGGCCCGAAGAACCGCCGCATGGTTGTGCTGTGCGTCAACCGCGACAAGGGTGCCGTGGCCAACAAGGTCTGCAAGGCTTCCTGCATCGGTTGCGGCAAATGCGCGAAAGTCTGCGCTTTCGAGGCTGTCACCATCAACAACAACCTGTCCTATATCAATCCGGAAAAGTGCAAGATGTGCCGGAAGTGCGAGGAGGCTTGTCCGAAAGGGGCTATCCACGCCGTCAACTTCCCGCCGCGCAAGCCGAAGCCGGACACTGCGGCCAGCGCGAAGCCGGGAACTGCCGTCAGTCAGAAGTCGGAGTCTCCGGCTGTGCAGAAGCCTGCCGCCCCGACCGGGGCGAAACCGGAAGTGCCCGTTGCCCGGAAGTCCGCAACTGCCGCCGCGCCGAAGCCGACGGCTCCTGCCGCCCAGTCCGCAACTGCCGCGCCGGAAGAAAAGAAAGAAGCATAACACGTGGGATTGTCATATAAAATAAGAATATCGTGAAAACGTTCAAGATAGGTGGAGTTCATCCATCTGAAAACAAGCTCTCGGCCGCCTCTCCCATCCGCCGGGCGGGACTGCCCAGGCAAGCCGTCATCTCGCTCTACCAGCACATCGGCGCGCCGGCCAAGCCCGTCGTGGCCAAAGGCGACGTGGTGAAAACGGGCATGATGCTGGCCGATGCCGACGGCTTCGTGTCCGTTCCCGTCCACTCCTCCGTGTCGGGGAAAGTGAGCAAGATAGACGCAATCGTGGATGCCAGCGGTTATCGCCGCCCGGCCATCTTCGTGGACGTGGAGGGAGACGAATGGGAAGAGACGATAGACCGCTCTCCCGATTTGGTGACGTTGGAACAACGGCCGGAACTGACGGCCGCGGACATCGTGAACAAGGTGAAGGTGGGTGGCATCGTCGGCATGGGCGGCGCCACGTTCCCCTGCCACGTGAAACTGTCGCCTCCGAAAGGGACGAAAGCCGAATGCGTCATCATCAACGCCGTGGAGTGCGAACCGTACCTGACAGCCGACCACCGGCTGATGCTGGAGAAGCCGGACGAAATTCTGGTGGGCGTGGAACTGATTATGAAAGCAGTGGGCGTGGACAAGGGTTACATCGGCATCGAAAGCAACAAGCCGGATGCCATCGCCCTCTTGAAGGAGAAGGCGCAATCGCACCCGAACATCGAGGTCGTCCCCTTGCAGGTGAAATATCCCCAGGGAGGGGAGAAACAGCTGATTGCCGCCATAACGGGGCGTGAAGTCCCCGCGCCGCCGGCACTGCCCATCCACGTGGGTGCGGTGGTGCAGAACGTGGGTACGACCTTCGCCATCTACGAGGCGGTGATGAAGAACAAGCCCTTGTTCGAGCGTGTCATCACCGTGACCGGCAAGGACGTGCGGAACCCGTCCAACCTGCTGGCGCGAATCGGCACGCCGATGAGCCAGCTCGTCGAGGAGTGCGGCGGTCTGCCGGAAGGCACGGGGAAGGTAATCGGCGGCGGCCCGATGATGGGGAAAGCCCTGATGAACCTCGACGTGCCGGTATGCAAGGGGTCTTCCGGCCTCCTGCTCATGGACGAACGGGAGTCCCGCCGCGCCGAACCGCAGCCTTGCATCCGCTGTGCCAAATGCGTGGGTGCCTGCCCGATGGGTCTCGAACCCTACCTGCTGGCAACGGCTTCCGCACTGCGCGAGTGGGATTTGGCTGAGGAGAACGGCATCACGTCGTGCATCGAATGCGGCTCGTGCCAGTTCACCTGTCCTTCCACGCGCCCGTTGTTGGACAACATCCGACTGGGCAAGACTACGGTAATGGCTCTCATCCGGGCTCGTAACGCAAAATAAGAAGAGAGGAGAAAGATTATGGCAAGGAAATTAATCGTATCGCTGTCGCCGCATGTGCATGGCGGCGACAGCGTGCAAAGGAATATGTATGGAGTGTGCGTAGCGCTCCTGCCGGCTCTGTTGTTCTCGTTGTATTTCTTCGGGTTGGGATCCGTCGTCGTGCTGGCCGCGTCGGTGGCCGCCTGCGTGTTCTTCGAGTGGGCGATAACGAAATATGTACTGAGGCGCGACCGCCTGACGATAACCGACGGCTCGGCCGTCCTCACGGGACTGCTTCTCGGTTTCAACCTGCCTTCCAACCTGCCGATATGGATTATCCTCATCGGGGCGTTGGTGGCCATAGGTGTCGGCAAGCTGACGTTCGGCGGGCTGGGGTGCAATCCTTTCAACCCGGCGTTGGTGGGGCGCGTGTTCCTCCTCGTTTCGTTCCCCGTGCAGATGACCACGTGGCCCGTGCCCGGACAGATGGCGGCATATCTCGATGCCGAGACCGCCGCCACTCCGCTGGCCGTCATGAAAGAGGCCATCAAGAGCGGCGACGCGTCCGTGCTTCAGAAGTTGCCGGACGCCGTTGAGATGCTCGTGGGCCAGACCGGAGGATGCCTGGGCGAAGTGAGTGCCTTGGCTTTGTTAGCAGGACTGGCCTATATGTTGTGGCGCCGCATCGTAACGTGGCACATCCCCGTCTCCATTCTGGCTACCGTCTTCGTGCTTTCCGGACTTCTCCACCTGTACAGTCCCGTTTACGCGTCGCCCGTACCCGCGCTGTTGTCGGGCGGCCTGATGCTCGGAGCGTGCTTCATGGCGACGGACTACGTGACCTCGCCCATGACGGCGAAAGGGCAGGTCGTCTACGGCATCTCCATCGGCCTGCTCACCGTGGTCATACGGAGCTTCGGGGCATATCCCGAAGGCATGTCGTTCGCCATCTTGATCATGAACGCCTTTACGCCGCTGATTAACACCTATTGCAAACCAAAAAGATTCGGGGAGGTCGTGAAGAAATGAAAAAGTTAGAGTCTTCATTAAAGAATATGGTCGTGGCGCTGACTGCCATCTCCCTCATTGCCGGCGGGACTTTGGCCTTTGTCAACAAGGAGACGAAAGACCCTATCGAGGAGATAAAGGCGAAGAACCTGCGAGACGGCATCAAGAAAGTGATTCTGGGAGACGCGGAGGGCGACTTGGAAGTGGAAACTCCGGTGGAGGCGGACGGTTTTACGCTCTACAAGACCGACAAGGGTACGGCGGTGAAAGCCGTGGCCAACGGCTTCGGCGGGCCGTTCGAAATACTGGTCGGCTTCAACGGGGACGGCGATATTCTGGGTTACGAAGTACTGACTACGGCGGAAACGCCGGGGCTGGGCGTGAAAGCCGGCGAGTGGTTCCAAAAAGGCGGCAAGGGCGACATCATCGGGAAGAATCCCGGAGAGAAGGAATTGGTCGTGTCCAAGGACGGGGGCGACGTGGATGCCATCACGGCTTCCACCATCACCAGCCGGGCTTTCCTCGGAGCGGTGAACGCCGCCTACCATGCGTTCAAAGGAAGCAGTGGCGACGCGGTGAGCGGTGCCAGCGGGCATGCCGCACCGGCGAAAGGTGCGGAAGCGTCCGCGAACGATTCTATCCATTAATAGGAAAGGAGGAGAATATGAATAACTTTAAAGTGTTGATGAACGGCATCATCAAGGAAAACCCGACGTTCGTGCTTCTTCTGGGCATGTGTCCCACTCTCGGCACGACTTCTTCCGCGTTGAACGGCATGTCCATGGGACTGGCCACGACTTTCGTGCTCGTATGCTCCAACGTGGTCATCTCCCTGCTCAAGAACTTGATTCCCGACATGGTGCGCATCCCGTCGTTCATCGTCGTGATAGCTTCTTTCGTGACCGCCCTGCAAATGTGCATGCAGGCTTTCGTGCCCGACATCTACGCCACGCTGGGTCTGTTCATCCCCCTGATTGTGGTGAACTGCATCATTCTGGGGCGTGCGGAGGCTTTCGCCGGAAAGAACGGTGTTGTGCCGTCGTTCTTCGACGGACTGGGCATGGGGCTGGGATTCACGGTAGCCCTGACTGTTCTCGGAGCCGTGCGCGAGATGTTGGGGACGGGAAAATTTTTCGGGCTGAGCGTCTGGCCGGAAGACTACGGCATGCTGATGTTCGTGCTGGCTCCCGGAGCTTTCATCGTGCTGGGCTTTTTGATAGCCATCGTGAACAAAATGAAGAAAGCGTAACTTTAAACATAGAATTTTGTCATGGAAACAGCGTTTCAATATCTGGTCGTTTTCATTACCGCGATATTTGTCAACAACGTCGTGTTGTCGCAAATACTCGGCATTTGTCCTTTTCTGGGAGTGTCCAAGAAAATCGACACGGCCTTGGGAATGACGGGGGCGGTGACGTTCGTCCTCGTGCTTGCCACGCTCGTGACCTACCTGCTCCAGTATTACGTCCTGAACCCGTTGGACCTCGCCTACATGCAGACCATAGCTTTCATACTGGTCATCGCGGCGTTGGTACAGCTCGTCGAGATTGTCCTGAAAAAGGTGTCCCCGGCACTCTACCAAGCGTTGGGCGTGTTCCTGCCCCTGATTACCACCAACTGCGCCGTCCTCGGAGTCGCCATACTGGTCATCCAGAAGGAATTCAACCTGATGATGGGCGTATGGTACGCGCTGAGCACCGCGCTGGGCTTCGGGGTGGCGTTAATCGTCTTCGCCGGCATCCGCGAACAGCTCAGCCTCGTCTCCGTGCCCAAGGGGATGCAGGGAATGAGCATCGCGTTAGTCACCGCCGGCCTTTTGGCCATGGCGTTCATGGGTTTCAGCGGAGTGGACAACGGATTGAAGGCTTTTTTGGGTCTCTAATCCGCCTTTCCCCGAAACCGCCGCAGTCGCAAGGGAAAGGGGTGTTTCCCAACCTGGAATCATGCAACGAACAATTAAATTTGGTACATTTGCTGTAATTACTAATAACTAAAACGAAGCTACTGACATGAAAGAGACAATTTTAGTAACAGGCGGCACGGGGTTCATCGGTTCGCACACGACCGTGGAACTTCAGGAAGCCGGCTACGACGTGGTCATCGTGGACAACCTTTCCAACTCGCGCGAAGATGTCTTGGACGGCATCGAGAAGATTACCGGCATCCGCCCCGCGTTCGAGAAAGTGGACTTGCGCGACTTCGATGCCACAGAGTCCGTGTTCAAGAAATATCCGAAGATTAGCGGAATCATCCACTTCGCGGCAAGCAAGGCCGTGGGCGAAAGCGTGCAGAAGCCGTTGCTGTATTACCACAACAACATCGTTTCCCTGATTAACCTGTTGCGGCTGATGCCGGAATACGGCGTGAAAGGCATCATCTTCTCTTCGTCGTGCACCGTCTACGGACAGCCGGACATCCTGCCCGCCACGGAAGAGACACCCATCAAGAAGGCGGAAAGCCCGTATGGCAACACCAAGCAGATAAACGAGGAAATCATCGTGGACACCATCAAGAGCGGCTCTCCCATAAAGGCCATCCTGTTGCGTTACTTCAACCCCATCGGCGCGCACCCCACGGCGCACATAGGTGAGTTGCCGCTCGGCGTGCCCCAGAACCTTATCCCGCTCCTCACGCAGACCGCCATCGGCGTGCGCAAGCAGCTGAGCGTCTTCGGTGACGACTACGACACGCCCGACGGTTCCTGCATCCGCGACTATATCTACGTGGTGGACTTGGCCAAGGCGCATGTCTGCGCCATGACGCGCATCATGGAGGGGCAGACTACCGAGCCAGTTGAGGTTTACAACATCGGCACGGGCAAGGGTACTTCCGTGCTCGAACTGATAAACGCTTTCGAGAAAGCCACCGGCGTGAAGTTGAACTACAAGATTGTAGGACGCCGCCCCGGCGACATCGAAAAGGTGTGGGGCAACGTGGACAAGGCCAACAAGGTGTTGGGCTGGAAAGCCGACACACCGTTGGAGGATGTCCTGTCCTCCGCCTGGAAATGGCAGTGCGCGTTGCGCGAGAAAGGAATCATGTAATTGGAAACAGACGATGACCCGCCATGTGAAGAGGAAGATGTTACGCCTTGAATCGTTTAAGGCGGGTTAGCGTGCAGAATAGCTTATTGGCTTTTGTGCTGTTTCTCTCTTCCGGCTCATGCCGGAAGAGAGCTTTTT
>CAYXQT010000029.1:0-17507 GCA_964466445.1 uncultured Paraprevotella sp.
GTAATGTTTTCGTTAAACGATTCCTGTTGATTTTGCAGTATCTCTATCTCGACCGGCAGGACGTAGAGGGATTCCCTCACCTCTTCGCCCAGGCCGTCGAGGTTTTTCAGGCGGACGGCATCTTTCTCGGTGGTCACGATTAGTTTCGGCGACGGCATCCGGGCGTAAGTCTTGTTGATGATTGCCGCGTCCTTGGCCGAGAAGTAATGATGGTCTCCGAAGGAAAGGGGCGTGATATTCGTTCCATAACGTTCGAGGTCCATTCTCATCTGTTCCGGGGAGGCGATGCCCGTGAGCAACAAGACATGCCTGCGATACAGCAGTTCGCCCAAAGGACGTTCTTCCCCTCCGAACAGCGGCACGAGATGTCCGTATTTCAACGTCGAGAAGAACAGCCTCTGGTAGGGGTACAGCTTCAAGGCCTTGCTGATGACCCGGAAGCCCAGGGGCTTGATGTCCGCCGGGCATTTGGTCACGACGATGATGTTGGCGCGGCTCTTCCCTCCTTCCGGTTCGCGCAAGCGTCCCGCAGGAAGCAGTTTGTCGTCGCAAATCAGGCGGTGGTAGTCCACCAACAGGATGTTGATGCCCGGTTTCACGCGACGATACTGGAACGCGTCGTCCAGCAGGATGACTTCCGTCCCCGGCGCGACTTGCTCGTCGCACAGCCGTTCAATTCCCCGGCGGCGGTTCTTGTCCACGGCGACGTAGATGTCCGGAAACTTTTGCTTCATCTGATAAGGTTCGTCGCCTATGGAGGGCATGGGTGTCTCCGGCGCGGCCAGGACGAACCCTTTCGACTTACGTTTGTACCCCCGGCTCAGCACGGCCACCTTGTGTTTCTTCCGCAAAAGGCGGACGAGGTATTCCGTATGCGGCGTTTTTCCCGTGCCGCCCACGGTGATGTTGCCGACGGAGATGACGGGGATGCCGTAGCTCTTGGACTTCAGGACACCCGTTTCGAAAAGCTCGTTGCGGATTCCCACGCCTATCCCGTAGAGCCACGCCGCCGGCAACAGCCATTCGTTGATTCTAATCAAGTCTCCTTCCATGGCCGCCTAATTGACGAAGTTCGGCTCATACGGCATCCGGGCTTGCAGGGGACTCATCCGCCGGATTCGCCTCAGGTTCGTGAACGGGACGTAATATTCCCCCAAAGCCTCTTGCAGGGTCGTGTTCAGATAGTCCTGCTTCTGCCTGTCGAACAAGCCCTCGTACCAGGGGGCGGGAGTCGGCGCGTATTCCGTGCGGTAGTCCCTTATCCCGGCCAGCGAGGCGGCCTTTTCCACGGCGGTCTGCAGGTTCCCGTTGGCATTGGCCAGCCCGTTCTTCACGGCTTGCCGTCCCGTCCAGACACGCCCTCCCGCCAGTTCTTCCACTTGTCCGGTTGTCATCTTCCGCCCTTCGGCCACACGTTCGGTGAACAGATTGTAGCCCCGCTGTATGTAACCCTGCATCATCCGAGACTCGGAAGGATTGAAAGGGCGCGACAGCGTGCCGAAGTCGGCGTGGGCGTTGGTCTTCACCACGTCGAAATGCAGTCCCAGCTTGTCATTGAGAAGTCGGCTTGCGTCGGGGATGAGGCCGAAGATGCCGATGCTTCCGGTCAAGGTGGTCGGCTCGGCCACGATATAGTTGGCGGCGCAGGAGATGTAGTAGCCGCCCGAGGCCGCCATCCCTCCCATGGACACGACGACGGGTTTGGCTTCGCGGAGCAGTTTCACCTCGTGCCATATCTGTTCGGAGGCGTAGGCACTGCCTCCTCCGGAATTCACGCGAAGCACCACCGCCTTGACCGACTCGTCCTCGCGCAACGTCTTCAAGTCGCGGCATACGGTTTCCGCGTCTATCACGTCTTCGCTCCATTCCGTCTTCTGATCCACGATGTCCCCGTATGCGTAATAGATTACAATCTTGTCGCCTTTCTTCGATGCCGCTTCGCTGGCGGCCGCCAGTTCTTTCACGCTGACGAGCGGCAGGATGCCTTTGTCCTTTCCGGTTTTCGCACGCAACATCCGGCTTACCCCGTCGACGTAGCAAAGGGTGTCTACCAAGCCTTTCCGCACCAGTTCTTCCGCCGGGCTGAATGTGAGCATGCTGTCGGCGTATTCGTCCAGCAAGTCCTTGCCGATGGAGCGCGAGCGCGACACGTCCGCCAGCATGGTCTGCCAGATGTCGTTCAGGTAGGACGCGACCTGTTCGCGGTCGGCATCGCTCATCCGGGTGGCCGTGAACGGTTCCACCGCCGACTTGTAGTCGCCAACCTTGAATACTTGCATCCTGATGCCCGCCTTTTCCAGCAGGTCTTTGAAGTAAACGGGCTGTGAAGCCATGCCGCACCAGTTCACCTGTCCCTGCGGGTTGAGGACGACGCGGTCGGCTATGCTGCAGACGTAGTAAGCACCCTGAGTATAGCTGTCCCCGTATGCGATGACGTATTTGCCGCTTTTCTTGAAGTCGGCGAGGGCTTCCCTGATGTCCCGCAACATGGCGGGAGTAGCCCCGAGGAGAGCCTGCGCTTCTATATATATGCCGTCTATGTCCGGGTTCTCTTTGGCTTCCCGGATGGCTGTCTGTATTTCCCTCAGGCTGAGGACGGGATAAGCGTCGCCGAACAGAAATCCGAGCGGGTCGTCCGGCGCGTCTTCCCGCAACTCGCCGTTCAGCGTCAAGCGGAGGACGGAGCGGGGTTCGACGGACGGAGCCGCGCTTTCGGCGGTCATTATCCCCGCGACGGACAGGATGCCTAATATGAAGAGGACTACGCCGGTCAGGAACAGGCCGCAGAGCGTGGCAAGGGTGTATTTGACGAAATCTTTCATAGGTGAAGTAATACAATTGCACAAATGTACTATAATGTTCGCGATTTGCAAACGCTATACCTATAATAATGCTTAAATCCATCCCACCGGAGCGCGTCCGCAAGAGGCGGGCCGGCGGAAATGTGGCGGGGAAAAGGAGCGTGTTAAAATAAACACCCCGGGACTTTCAAATGTCCGGCAAACCCGATATATTTGCACGTGAAATCGGAGACTGTCTTATGAGGAAGTTCAATGTGGTCGCGGGCGGACTTGTCTTTCTTTTGTTCACGGCATGTTCGCACACGCGGCGGGAGGACACCCGTCTGCAAACCGTAAAGGCGGATACCGTGGTTCTCGCGGCGGGACAGAGTGTCCTCCAATATCCGGGCAAAGTAAAGGCGGCGGAAGATGCCAGCCTGTCGTTCAGGGTCGGCGGAACCATCCGTAAGATATACGTGAAGGACGGGGCGCGGGTGCGGAAAGGGCAACTTCTGGCAGACCTCGACCCCACGGATTACCAAATACAACTGGACGCTACCGAGGCGGAATACCTGCAAGTGAAGAGCGAGGCCGAACGGGTGATGGCCCTCTACAAGGACGGGGGCACCACGCCGGCCGCGAACGACAAGGCGGAATACGGGCTGAGGCAAATCAAGGCCAAATACGACCACCACAAGGAGCAATTGTCCTACACGCGGTTGTATGCGCCTTTCGACGGTTACATAAACGGGCATCTGTTCGAACCGCACGAGACGGTAGGCGCGGGCATGCCGGTCGTCACCATGATAGGAAGCGGGCGGCCGGAAGTGGAAATCAACCTGCCCGCGGCTGAATACATACGCCGCGGGCAGTTCAAGCGATACTATTGCACGCTCGACGTTTACCCGGACAGGCAATACGCCCTCGAACTTCTCCACATCGCCCCGAAAGCCAATGCCAACCAATTATACACCATGCGCCTCGGGTGGAAGGACACGGGCGGTTCCCAACCGTCTCCCGGCATGAACACTCTGGTAACCATCCTCTGCGACACCGGGGGAAAAGTCCCGATGTCAGTCCCGGAGAATGCCGTATTGCACGAAGACGGGAAGACGAGCGTCTTCCTTTACGATGCCTCGCAAAGGAAGGTACACAAGCGTGACGTGACCCTCGTCGGACTGCAAAGCGACGGAAAGGCGACCGTCACTTCGGAACAAATCAAGCCGGGAGACCTCGTCGTATCCTCGGGTGTCCACCACATCCGGGACGGGGAAAGCGTGACGCTCCTGCCTGCCGTCGGCAAAACCAATATCGGAGGGTTGCTATGACGGACATCGGCAAATGGGCTTTCAAGAACCGTAACCTCGTCTACTTTTTCATCACGATACTGCTTGTCGGCGGCGCGTGGGCGTGCTACGAGATGAGCAAGTTGGAAGACCCTGAAGTCAAGGTCAAGACGGCCATGATTGTCACGACCTATCCCGGTGCTTCCGCCCATCAGGTGGAATTCGAAGTGACCGATGTCCTGGAAAAAAGCATCCGCAACACGGGAGGTGTCGACAACATCGAAAGCTATTCTTATAACGACCTTTCCCTCATTCAGGTGGAACTGCTGACCACCGTCAGGGACGACGAGGTGGAACAATACTGGGACTTACTCCGGCGCAAGGTGGAGGACGCGCGGAACGCTTTGCCTCCCGGAGCCTCCGCGCCGGTGGTGAAAGACGACTTCGGGAACGTGTACGGCATGTTCTATGCCCTCACCGGGGACGGCCTGAGCAACCGTGAACTGTCCGACTACGCGGAACTCATCAAGCGGGAACTCACCGTGCTGAAAGGGGTAGACCGCGTGGAACTGTACGGCAAGCGGGAGGAGTGCATCAACATCTCCATGTTGCAGGATCGCATGGCCAACCTCGGCGTGAGCCCCGCCGAAGTGTGGGCTACCCTGAACGGGCAGAACCAGACCTCTTATTCCGGATATTTCGAGAACGGAGACAACCGTGTCCGCGTCACGGTGAACGACAAGTTCCGTACCGTGGAGGACATCGGCAACATGCTCATACAAGGGCATGACGACGACCAGCTTCGTCTGCGCGACATCGCCCGCATCGAAAAAGACTACGAATCTCCCGTGCGGAACGAGATGTTCTACGACGGCGAGCGTTCAATCGGCATCCTGATAGCGGCTTCCACGTCGTCGGACATCGTCAAGACGGGAAGAGCCGTCGAAAAGGTACTGTCCCGGCTGAAAGAAAGACGTCTGCCTGCCGGGACGGACTGCCATAAGGTCTTCTACCAGCCGGAACGTGTCGGGGATTCCTTGGGCACTTTCGTCATCAACCTGATTGAATCCGTCGTCATCGTGGTGTTCATCCTCATGCTGACCATGGGTTTCAAAAGCGGACTGATTATCGGAATCAGCTTAATCGTCACGGTATTCGGTTCTTTCCTGTTCTTGGAAACCATGGACGGCACCATGCAACGCGTGTCTCTGGCGGCGTTCGTACTGGCGATGGGGATGCTGGTGGACAACGCCATCGTCATCGTGGACGGAATCCTGGTAGACCTGAAAGCCGGGAAGAAGAGAATGGAAGCCATGACGGCCATCGGGCGGCGGACGGCAATGCCTTTGCTGGGAGCCACGCTGATAGCCGTCATCGCTTTCCTCCCCATCTTCATGTCTCCCGACACGGCGGGTGTCTACACGCGGGACTTGTTCATCGTCTTGGCGGTGTCCCTGCTGTTGAGTTGGGTGCTTGCCTTGACACACGTTCCCCTGATGGCCGAACGCCGTCTTCACCCGGAAGTGGAGGAACGAGACCTTTCCGGCAAACGGGTTTACAGGGGCTGGCCGTATGTCCTCTTGCGCAAGTCGCTCTCTTTCGGCCTGCGCCACCGCTGGAGCTTTGTGCTTTCGATGCTCGCCTTGCTGGGGCTGTCGGTCTGGGGCTACCGCTACATGCGGCAGGGTTTCTTCCCCGACATGGTGTACGACCAACTGTATGTGGAATACAAGTTGCCGGAAGGTGCCAACTCGTCCCGCGTGGCACATGACCTGAAAGAAATAGAAGCCTATCTGAAAAGCCGCGACGAAATCACGCACGTGACGCGTTCCGTGGGAGGAACGCCCGGACGTTATAACCTCGTGCGTAGCATCGCCAACCCGTCGCTGTCATACGGGGAGCTGATTGTCGACTTCACCTCGCCGGAAGAGCTGGAGGCGAACATGGACGAAATCCAGGACTACCTGACGGCCCGCTACCCCGACGCTTACGTCAAGATGAAACGCTACAACCTGATGTTCAAGAAATACCCCATCGAGGCGCAGTTCTCCGGCCCGGATCCCTCCGTGCTTCACAGGCTGGCCGACAGTGCGCGGGCAGTCATGGAGAAAAGCCCGGAGGTAAGACTTGTCACGACGAACTGGGATCCGCAAGTCCCGGTGCTCACGGTCGAATACGACCAACCCTCCGCGCGTGCGTCGGGATTAAGCCGGAGCGATGTCAGCATGTCGTTGCTCACGGCAACCGGCGGCATTCCCGTCGGCTCGTTTTACCAAGGCATCCACCTGGACAACATTTATTTGCGTTGCGTGAACGAGAAAGGGGAACCCATGGAAGACTTGAACAATGCCGGGGTGTTCTCTTCCTTGCCTTCGCTGAACGGACTGCTCGACGAAGAGGTCCTGACGAAGCTGAAGTCCGGCACCTTGTCGAAAGAAGAGCTCGCGGAAAGGCTGACGGGCAGCACGCCGTTGAGGCAAGTCGGTAAAGTGGACATACGTTGGGAAGATCCGGTCATACCGCGCTACGACGGACAGCGCAGCCAAAGCGTGCAATGCTCGCCGTCTCCGGGCATAGAGACGGAAAAGGCGTGGCGGAGCATCGCCCCGCTGATAGAACAAATCGAACTTCCGGAGGGCTACAGCTTGAAATGGCAAGGGGAAAAGGCGGCCAACAACCAGTCCATGCAATACTTGTTCCGTAACTTCCCTTTCGCCGTCATCCTCATGATAGCCATCCTGATCATGTTGTTCAAGGACTACCGGAAACCGCTTGTCATCTTCTGCTGTCTGCCGTTCATATCGGTGGGTGTCGTGGCGGTCATGCTCATGACCGGGAAGACTTTCAACTTCGTCGCCATAGTGGGGACGTTGGGGCTTATCGGCATGCTCATCAAGAACGGCATCGTGTTGATGGACGAAATCACGTTGCAGCTCGATAGGGGAACGGAACCTGCCGCGGCACTCGTCGACAGCGCGCAAAGCCGGTTGCGGCCGGTCATGATGGCTTCGCTCACCACTATTTTGGGCATGATTCCCCTGCTGACGGATTCCATGTTCGGCTCGTTGGCCGCTTCCATCATGGGCGGACTGCTGTTCGGCACGCTCATCACCCTCCTGTTCATTCCCGTGCTTTACGCCTTGTTCTTCCACATCAAACAGACTGCCGCATGAAAAAAATCATCGTTCCTTTCCTGATAATATGGATTGTTCCCCGGCTTCGCGCACAAGACACGTTGAGCCTGGAGCAATGCAGGGAGATGGCTCTGGCCTACAACAAGGAGATGGCGGCTTCTTTCCGGCAGACGGAGGGCGCACGCTACACGATGAAAAGCTATAAGGGGAACTTCTTCCCGAATCTGACTGCCAACGCCACGGGGCTGTACAGTGCCGCCGACGGCGGATACGATTCCGGGAGCGGGCAACTTCCCATATTCTCTCCCGCCGGGCAACTCCAGCAATTCGCGTTCTTCCCGGGCATAAGCCTCGACTTCAAGACCGGCCCGGTGTTTCTGGGCGGCATACAGTTGGAACAGCCGCTCTACACGGGCGGGAAGATTCAAGCCGCTTACCGCATGTCCGTATTGGGAAACGAAATGGCGCAAATCAACGAGACGCTGACGGCTACTCAGGTCATCGTGAAGACGGACGAAGCCTACGCCTTGCTGGTAAAGGCGCGGGAAATGAAAAAGGTGGCGGAGAAATACCGGGAAGCCCTCGCGGAACTCTTGGACAACGTGGAAAGCGCGTACCGTCACGGCCTGAAACCGCGCAATGACGTGCTTAAAGTCCAAGTCAAGTTCAACGAAAGCGAACTTGCCGTCCGCAAGGCGGATAACGCCCTCCGGCTGGCTTCCATGAACCTCTGCCACCTGATAGGGAAGCCGTTGGACGCACGTATCGGCGTTTCGGAGGATTTCCCCGAAATCGAACGGCGGATGGAAATACAAACCTCCGACGTTTCCGCACGCTCGGAATACGCGCTTTTGGACAGGCAGGAGGATATGGCGCGGCAGCAAATCAAGCTGAACCGTAGCGAACTGATGCCGAAAGTCGGATTGCAAGGTGCTTTCAACTACCTGCACGGCCTCGAACTGAACGACGAGACCTTTTTCAAGGACGGCAGCTTCTCCGTCTTGCTGAACGTGAACTTCCCGCTGTATCATTTCGGCGAACGCACCAACAAGGTCCGGGCTGCCAAGGCCAAACTGGAACAGACCCGGTTGGAGAAGGAAAACCTGCACGAACAGATGCTCCTCGAACTGACGCAGGCGGCGGACAATCTGGACGAAGCCGAAATGGAATGCCGGATTGCGGATCGCTCCTTGGAACAGGCGGAGGAGAACAGAAAGGTAAGCGGAAGCCAATATGCCGTCGGACTGGAATCGCTCTCCGACCACTTGGAGGCGCAGGCTCTCTGGCAACAAGCCTACGAAACCAAAGTAAACGCCCATTACCAACTGTACCTGAGTTACGTCAAGTACAAGAAGGCGGCGGGCACGTTATATCAACGTTGATTCAATAGATATAGCCGTTCTTAAAAGTCGCGTTCCGGCGAGAGCTTGCCGACAGTCCCGGATTGTCCGTCGGAGAAGTCCCCGTCGCGGCGGTTCCCGATGCTTGACTGGGGACGGACGGCGTCCCGCGGATTTCTCAACAAGGAACGAAAGGACTTCTCACGGCTCTTTTGAAGTCGTATGCGGCGGCGACCGGAAAGTACATTCGCGGCATCCCCGGATATACCTATTATATATATAAGGTGCGCCTTGAACGGAGTCGTGCCTTCAAGTGTCTTGTTGTCGGTCTTGTTCCCGCGCGTTTGCGGAACAGTCCGCGTCGCGGCGTCGAGATAAGCCGGCTGGATGCGTGCCGACCGGCGAAAGGGAATCTGCCGGATTGAGGTTTGTCCGTTCCGGTGAAGAATCGGAAGAAAATTCAAGCGGAGAACAAGCGGAGGATAAGTAGTTTTGTGTATATTTGTATGTCTTAGTGGATTGGTTTATGGAATCATCGAGGTGGGGAATCATATATTGTCCGAAAGACGGTGTCCGCCACATACATAAAGAGTGGGAGGCCATACGCTCGTACCTCACGGAGAAAAGCGTGTCCTACGACTTCGTGCAGAGCGAAAGCCCGAAATCCGTGGAACGCCTGGCCGCCATGCTGGCTTCCAACGGTTATGCGACGATAGTCATCGTGGGGGGCGATGCCGCATTGAATCGTGCCCTGAACGGGGTGCTGTCGAGAGGGGAGGAGGCTCGCCGTAACGTCGCTTTGGGGGTTGTCCCCAACGGATGGGGGAATGACTTTGCGCATTTCTGGGGATTTGAGGAGGACAATTACAAGCAAACGATAGATTGGCTGATAAAGAGAAGAATCCGCAAGGTGGACGTGGGATATTGCGTGTCGGAGCGGACGGGGGACAAGCGTCCCCGTTTCTTTTTGAATTGCGTGAATGTCGGTCTGGTGGCGGACATCATGAATATCAAGCACAAGACGCGCCGTTTCCGGGGGGTGCTGACGCTTTCCCATCTGTCGTCCATGTTTTTGCTCCTGTTCCGGCGCATGGAGCACAGGATGCACTTCAGGGTGAACAGGGACGACATCGACAAAAGCGTGATGACGGTATGTATCAGCAGTGCCGGGGGATACGGCCAGACCCCGAGCGGAGTCCCGTACAACGGATGGCTGGATGTCTCGGTCGTGTATCATCAGGAAATCGGCCAGATGGTGAAAGCCTTATGGATGCTTTTCCGGGGGCGTTTTCTGAATCATAAGGCCGTAAGGTCGTACAGGACCAAGGAGGTGGACTTCCTTGACAGCGGAAAGGCCATGATCAGTCTGGACGGGGCGGCGTGGGAAGACGGTTCCGCGCCCATGAAAATAGGCATACATCAAGAATGGGTGAACTTCATCATACCGGGCTGAACGCCCCGTGCCCGCGGCCCGGTGCCTAACCCATTCTGGATATCTTTTCCAATCTGTCTTCCGATATGATTTTGATTTTCCGCCCGTCTACCGCGAGGATTTTCTCGGAAGCGAAGTTGGTCAGCGTGCGGATGGCGTTGGAGGTCGTCATGTTGGACAGGTTGGCCAAGTCTTCGCGGGACAGGTAGATGCTGAGCGTGCAGCCGTCTTCCTCCAGCCCGTAGCTTTCCTTCAGGAACAGAATTGACTCTGCCAGCCGCCCCCGTATATGCTTCTGGGTCAGGTTGACGGTACGCTCGTCGGCTATGCCCAGATCCACGGACAGTTGCCTGATGAAGAACCATGCCAGGTCGTTGTTGTGGCTTACCAGCTTCGTGATGGTGGTCATGGGAATCATGGCAATCGTTGAGGCCTCGAACGCGGCGGCGGCGGTCAGGAACTCCTGACGGGCGAAATATGCGCGATAGGCAAAGTATTCCACGGGCTTGATGACGCGGATGATTTGATTGCGCCCGCTGACGCCGTTCTTGAATATTTTCACCTTTCCGGACAAAAGGCACATGAGCCGGGACGGGTATTCGCCTTCGCTGTATATCGTTTCGTTTTTTCTGAATGTGTAAACCGTGAGGTTTTCTGTTAAGTATTCGCGCTGTTCCGGGGTGAGCGGTTTGCATAAGTCGGAGATTTTTTCCAGAATCTCCTTGTCATCCATTTCCTTTTTGACCATAAAATCAAATCTGCTGCGAATTATGTTTTATGACACAAAGTTAGCAAATATTGATAGATTCATGAAATTTTAAGATTATAAAAACATATTCTACAGCATGTTTTTGCGTGTTCTTAAAAATATGTTATCGTAAAATTTCAGTGATAAGCGGTTTTTTATTACTTTTGGACTGCATAAATGAAGACAGAAACGGAGGCGGAGGCAGGACGGGCAGTAAAGAGAAAACCTTATTATATTATAGATTATGAGTTATATTCGTTTTGATAAGACTCTGATGACCAATCTGGAGGAAGCGTTACCCAAAGAGATTCTGAGGTCTAACCGCTCGGGCGCTTATTCTTGTTCTACGATTGTGGAGTGCAACACGAGGAAATACCATGGCTTGTTAGTCGTCCCGATTCCGGAACTGGGGGATGAGAATTACGTGTTGCTGTCGTCGTTAGACGAGACGGTAGTACAGCACGGGGCCGAGTTCAACTTAGGGCTTCACAAATACCAAGGGAACAATTTCAGTCCGAACGGACACAAGTACATCCGGGAATTCAATTGCGACCAGGTTCCTACCACAATCTACCGCGTAGGCGGGGTAGTCCTGAAGAAAGAAAAAGTGTTCCAACACTTCGAGAACCGCATCATCATCCGCTACACGCTTCTGGACGCCCATTCCGAAACGACTTTGAAGCTCCGCCCCTTTCTGGCATTCCGTTGCGTGAGGGAGTACACGCATGAAAACGCGAGGGCAAGCAGGGACTATCAGGAAGTGCCGAACGGCATCAAGACCTGCATGTACGAGGGCTATCCCGAACTTTACATGCAGTTGAACAAGAAGAACGATTTCATATTCCAGCCGGACTGGTACCGCGGAGTGGAGTACCCGAAAGAACTGGAGAGGGGATACACTTTCAACGAAGACCTCTACGTGCCCGGCTACTTCGAGCTGAACATCAAGAAAGGCGAGAGCATAGTCTTCTCCGCCGGGCTGTCGGAGATAAAGACCAACCAGCTGAAGAAGATAGCCGACTTCGAGACGCAGATTCGCACGCCCCGGGACAACTTCTACCATTGTTTGGTGAACTCGGCCCATCAGTTCCACAACCACGTGGGCGGGGAAGACTACATTCTGGCCGGCTACCCCTGGTTCAAGTGCCGCGCCCGCGACATGATGATTTCACTGCCGGGGCTGACCCTCGTGAACGGGGAGATAAGCGAGTACGACGCTTGCATGAAGACGATGGAAAAGGCGATACGGGAATTCATGGCCGGGTCGCCGCTGAGCGTGAAGATACACGAGATCGACCATCCCGACGTGATGTTATGGGCGATGTGGTGCATACAGCAGTACGGGCAGATGGTGTCGCTTGAGGAATGCGTCGAGAAATACGGTGTGTTGGCGAAGGACATCATGATGTATCTGATAGCGGACTTGCATCCCAACCTGAAAGTCATGGAAAACGGACTAGTGTACGCCGAGGGGAAAGACAAGGCCGTGACGTGGATGAACTCCACCGCGAACGGGCGTCCCATCGTTCCGAGGACGGGATATATCGTGGAGTTCAACGCCTTGTGGTATAACGCCCTGAAGTTCGGAGAGGAGACGTGCCACATGGCCGGGCGCACGGAGGAGGAAGGCTGGCTCGCCGCCATGGCCGCCAAGGCGGAGCAGTCGTTCAGGGAAGTGTTCGTGAACCAATACGGGTATCTGTTCGACTACGTGGGCGAGAACGGCAACGAGCGGGACTGGAGCGTCCGCCCCAACATGATTTTCGCCGTGGCGCTCGACTATTCGCCGCTCACCCTGCCCGAAAAGAAGTCGGTGTTCGACATTTGCACCAAGGAGTTGCTCACGCCCAAAGGCCTGCGTTCGCTGAGCCCCAAGAGCGGGGGATACAACCCGATGTACGTGGGGCCGCAGGTGCAGCGCGACTACGCTTACCATCAAGGCACGGCTTGGCCGTGGCTGGCGGGCTTCTACATGGAGGCCTGCCTGCGCTTGTACAAGCGGAGCCGGGTGAGCTTCGTCGAGCGCGTGCTCGTCGGCTTCGAGGAAGAGATGTTCTCCCACTGCGTCGGCACCATCCCGGAGATGTTCGACGGGAACCCGCCTTTCCATGCACGCGGAGCCATATCCTTTGCGATGAACGTGGCGGAAATTCTCCGTGTGGTGAAATTAGTGGAAAAGTTCGACATATAAAAAGGAGGAGCTGAGTATGAAAGTATTAATGTTTGGTTGGGAGTTCCCCCCTCATATCCTTGGAGGTCTCGGCACGGCAAGCTACGGTCTGACGAAAGGCCTTTCCCTGCAGCCCGACATGGACATCACCTTTTGCATCCCGAAGCCTTGGGGCGACGAAGACCAGAGCTTCATGAAGATAATAGGCATGAACAGCGTGCCCGTCGTATGGCGCGACGTGAACTGGGATTACGTGAACAGCCGGGTGGGGAGTTACATGGACCCGCAGCTGTATTACGAACTGCGCGACCATATTTATGCCGACTTCTCATACATGTACACCAACGACTTGGGCTGTATAGAATTCTCCGGACGCTACCCGGACAACCTGCACGAGGAAATCAACAATTATTCCATCGTGGCCGGCGTGGTGGCTCGGCAACAGCAGTTCGACATCATCCACGCCCACGACTGGCTGACCTACCCGGCGGGCATCCACGCCAAGCAGGTCAGCGGGAAGCCGCTGGTGATACACGTCCACGCCACGGACTTCGACCGCAGCCGCGGGAACGTCAACCCCACGGTCTACAGCATCGAGAAGAACGGCATGGACTACGCCGACTGCATCATGTGCGTGAGCGAGCTGACACGCCAGACGGTGATAAACCATTACCATCAAGACCCGGCGAAGTGCTTCGCCATGCACAATGCCGTCTATCCTCTCGCCCCCGAGCTGCAGGAGATTGTGGAGAAAAGGAAACCTTACTCGGAGCGCAAGGAGAAAGTGGTGACGTTTCTGGGCCGCATCACGATGCAGAAAGGCCCGGAGTATTTCATCGAGGCCGCCAAGCGCGTGCTCGACCGCACGCACAACGTGCGCTTCTGCTTCGCGGGCAGCGGCGACATGATGAACGCCATGATAGAGATGGCGGCCTCCCACGGGATAGCCGACCGCTGCCACTTCCCCGGCTTCATGAAAGGGAAGCAGGTGTTCGAGTGCTTCCGCGACAGCGACGTGTACGTCATGCCCTCCGTGTCGGAACCTTTCGGCATCTCTCCCCTCGAGGCGATGCAGAGCGGAGTGCCCTCCATCATCAGCAAGCAGTCCGGATGCGCCGAGATACTGTCCAACTGCATCAAGGTGGACTACTGGGACATCGATGCCATGGCGGATGCCATGTACGCCCTCTGCATGTACCCGTCCCTGCACAAGTATCTGCGGGAGAACGGGGAGGAAGAAGTCGACGGCATCACGTGGGAGAAGGTCGGCCGGCGCATCCGCAAACTTTACGACGAGACGATTCAAAAATACAACTAATCTAAAAACGTAAGATAAGAGATGAAAACGATTTGCCTTTATTTCGAAATCCATCAAAATATCCATCTGAAACGTTACCGCTTCTTCGACATCGGCACGGATCATTACTACTACGACGACTACGAGAACGAAAGCAGCATCACCCGGACGGCGGAACAGTCTTACATACCCGCCCTGCGCACCTTGATACAAATGCTGAAGGACAACCCGGGATATTTCAAGGTGGCCTTCTCGCTTTCCGGCACGGCCGTGGAGCTGTTGGAAAACTACGCGCCCACTGTGATAGAACTGCTTCAGGAACTGAACGAAGCCGGGGAAGTGGAGTTCTTGGCGGAGCCTTATTCCCACGGCCTGGCTTCCCTGGCTAACGAGGATTGCTTCCGTGAGGAAACCGCCCGGATGTCGAACAAGATAAAGGATCTCTTCGGCAAGACCCCCAAGGTGTTCCGCAATTCCTCCTTGATATACTCCGACGAGATAGGCGGCATCGTGGCTTCCATGGGCTACAAGGGCGTGCTGACCGAGGGAGCCAAGCACATCCTGGGCTGGAAGAGCCCGCACTTCGTGTACCACTGCCCGCAGAACCCCGGCTTGAAGATTCTTCTGCGCGACTACAAGCTGTCCGACGACATCTCCCTGCGCTTCAGCAACACCTCGTGGAGCGAATACCCGTTGTATGCCGACACCTACATGGATTGGATATCGGCCGTGCCGGAAGAGGAGCAGGTAATCAACATCTTCATGGAGCTGTGCGCCCTGGGCATCTTCCAACCGCTCTCGTCCAACGTCCTGGAATTCCTCAAGGCTCTGCCCGCCTGCGCCAAGGAGCGCGGCATCACTTTCTCGACCCCCTCGGAAGTGATAGACCGGCACAAGTCGGTGGGCGCGCTTGAGGTTTCCTACCCCTTGTCGTGGGTGGACGAAGAGCGTGACATCAGCTGTTGGCTCGGCAACGACATGCAGCGCGAGGCTTACAACAAACTTTACAGCGTGGCCGACCGGGTGCACATCTGCACGGACCGCAAGATAAAGCAGGACTGGGACTACCTGCAAGCCAGCAACAATTTCCGCTTCATGACCACGAAGCCCGGAAGCGTGAACATGTACCGGGGTATATACGATTCCCCCTACGATGCCTTCACGAACTACATGAATATCCTCGGCGACTTCATCAACCGGGTGGAAAGCATGTATCCGCGCGACATCGACAACGAGGAGCTGAACTCCCTGCTCACGCTAATCAAGAACCAAGGGCAGGAGTTAGAGGTGAAGGACAAGGAAATCGCCCGCCTGAACGCCCGACTGCGGAAAGCGTCCCCCGAAGGGACGGAAGCCAAGAAGCCCGTCCGCAAGGCTCCCGCGAAAAAGAAGTGAACTGCGGATGCCTTCCAGGCTCCTTGGTCGGACGAGGGCAGATGGAATTTGGCCGACTTGCACGGGAAGGCGAGTCGGCCTTTTTCGATTACGTCTCCCGAATCTGCATCGCGACGGAATGCGCACGACCCTCAAGGTCATCGAGAGACAAGACTTGGATAGGGGCGGGTCACTCCGTATCCTCACGAATTTCCGGCGCACTTGCATGAGGCAGGTGCGCCGGAAGTCCTTCACGACAGGAAGCCTACCGTTGTTTCAACAGCTTCTCGATTTCGTCCATTTTGGATTTGAACGTCTTGTCCACGTGAAGCCGGCCTTCCACCACGCTACAGGAATGCAGTACCGTGGCGTGTGTGCGCTTTCCAATCAGCGAGCCGATGCGGGTCAATGACAGGTCGGTATGCTTTTGGGCCAAGTACATGGAAATCTGCCGGACTTGTGCGACGGGTTGCTTGCG
This sequence comes from uncultured Paraprevotella sp., assembly GCA_964466445.1. Taxonomy (GTDB): domain Bacteria; phylum Bacteroidota; class Bacteroidia; order Bacteroidales; family Bacteroidaceae; genus Paraprevotella. The sequence continues at coordinate 16,040 of CAYXQT010000029.1, forward strand.
GCATTTGGTGAACACGTCTTCCTGCTTGACATTGAAATATCCGCACACTTTGTCGAGGATGAAATCTATGGTCACCGGTTTGTTTTCCTGCCTTACCGCGCGTTTCAGGATTTGTTCCGCCAAGGGCAGGTCTATGTCGCGGTTCCATACGACGGAGTAAGCCATGAGGGAGTTGACGATGCCTTCCAGCTCGCGCACGCTGTCGCTCACGTTTTCCGAAACGAAGTCGACGACTTCTTCCGGTATTTTCAGCCCGTCCCGCTTGATTTTGTTTTTCAGGATGTCGTGGCGGAGCTGTTGGTTGGGCTTTTCCAGTTCGGCGAGCAGTCCCCATTTGAACCGGGTCAGCAGCCGTTCTTCCATGCCTTGCAGGGCGGTGGGCGGACGGTCGGAAGTCAGGATGAGCTGTCTTCCGTTCTGGTGCAGATGGTTGAATATGTGGAAGAACGTGTTCTGGGTCTTGCTCAGGCTGGCAAATTCCTGCACGTCGTCGATAATCAGCACGTCGATAGTCTGGTAGAAGTTGATGAAGTCGTTCACCGTGTTTTTCCGCACGGAATCCGTGTACTGCACCTGAAAGAGGTGGGCGGAAACGTACAGCACGCGCTTTGTCGGATGGAGTTCCTTGAATCTGGCTCCGATGGCGTTTACCAAGTGCGTCTTTCCCACGCCGGATGTCCCGTAGATAAACAAGGGGTTGAATGTGGACTGTTTCGGATACTCGGCTATGGCCAATCCTACGGAGCGGGGCAGTTTGTTGCTTACTCCTTCAATGAAGTTTTCGAAAGTGTAGTTCCGGTTCAGCCGGGAATCCAAATCCTGGGGCATGGGTGCCTGCAACGGATCGGGCGCCCGGTTACTGCCCGTCGTCTGCTTGGCACGGGGCGTCGGGGACTGTGTGCCGCCCGGTTCTATGTCAACGGTCAAATGATGGGTCTGGTCTACCATCAGGCTGTATTTCAGCTGTGTCCCTTCCCCGAATACCCGGCGCACGACGGAGAATATCAGCCGCCCGAAATGTTCCGACAAGAATTCATAGAAATACTGGCTTGGCAAGCCGAACGTCAGTACTTGCTTCTCGAAAGAGATGATTCGAATCGGTTCAAACCATGTCTTGTACTGTTTCTCGTCCACATTGTTGCGGATGATGGGCAGACAAAGTTCCCATAACGACTGCGCTGAACTTTCCATTAGATTTCGTGTTTGTCCGATGAAACTCCCTGTATCTTCTATGCTACAAATGTCGCAATATTCCGCGATAAAAACAAGCCCACGGACAAGGGTCGGAGGCCGAAGGCGTTTTAATTCTCTTGCAGTCAGAGCGATAAAAAATAAAAATAATAATGCGCTTTTTTCTTGCTTATTTCCAAGTGTTTGTGTTGTAGGAAGATAGGTTTCTACAGGAGGAAAGGGGCAACGTGCCGTCCTTGTCCGTCGTCCACGGCGACAGTCCTGAGGACGGGTTTCC
>CAYXQT010000030.1:0-8542 GCA_964466445.1 uncultured Paraprevotella sp.
AACCTGGAAAAACAGGACCAGAATCTGTTGTGTTACCGTTACACCATAGCCCATTCATCCTCTCTGCGGACGCAAATTTAGCGACTTATTTTTGAACCCGCAAGTTTTTCATCCCCTTTTTCGCACGGGGAAGCCGCCATGTCCATAAAAAGCCCCATCCGCTGCCGGTTTCTCTGTTTCCGGGCGCGCCGCCCGCGTGCAAACCGGATTACATTACCTAAAAAAGATAAAAAGCAAGTCGTTTTGAGCCTGAAAATTGGAATGATAACATATTATATGCTATCTTTGTCGGACAAATCATGTATGAATCGACGCATGAACGAGACGCAACAATTAGTGAATGCCATCACGGACGGCATACAGGAAAAGAAAGGGAAGAACATCGTCGTAGCCGACCTGACGAACATAGGCGACACCATCTGCCAGTATTTCATCATCTGCCAGGGAAATTCGCCCTCGCAGGTGCAGGCGATAGCGAAGTCCATCGGGGACACCGCGCGGCTCAAGGCGAACGTCAAGCCTGTAGCCACGGAGGGACTGAGGAACGCCGAGTGGGTGGCGATGGACTACACGGACATCATCGTGCACGTCTTCCTGCCGCAAGCGCGCGACTTCTACGACATCGAGCACCTGTGGGCGGACGCGCAACTGACCTCCCTTCCCGACATCGACTAAACCCACCTTGGAAGCATCATGAACAAGAAGGAGAACAAGAATAAAATGCCGAGGTTCAACATGAACTGGGTGTACGGCATCATCATCGTGGTATTGGCGTACCTCTTCTTTACGGGCACGGGCGGAAATTCCTCCAAGAAAGTGGACTACACGCAGTTCGAGCAATACGTGAGAAGCGGTTACGCCTCTAAAATCATTGCGCAAAAAGACAAGGGGGTATTGGAGATGTACGTGGCGAAAGAGCATTTGGGAGATGTGTTCGGCACGGACGATTTCAAGAAAATAGGAGCGCCTCCCAAAGTCTCCGTGGAATACGCCTCCAACGAAAAGCTGATGGAGCTCGTGGAAGAGGCAAGGAAGAGCGGCAACTTCAGGGGCAACTTGCGCTTCGAGCAGAGCAACGGCTTCATGAGCAACATCTTCTGGAACTTCTTCCCCTTGCTCTTCATCATCGCCATCTGGGTGTTCATCATGAGGCGCATGGGCGGCGGAAGCCCCACGGGCGGAGGCGTGTTCAGCGTCGGCAAGAGCAAGGCCAAGTTGATCGAGAAGGGGGAAGCCACGAGAGTGACTTTCAAGGACGTGGCCGGGCAGGCCGGCGCCAAGATGGAAGTGGAAGAGATTGTGGAGTTCCTCAAAAAACCGAAGAAGTTTACCGACCTCGGAGGGAAAATCCCCAAGGGAGCGTTGCTGGTAGGCCCGCCGGGGACGGGCAAGACGCTGTTGGCCAAGGCCGTGGCGGGAGAAGCCGACGTCCCGTTCTTCTCCCTTTCCGGCTCCGACTTCGTGGAGATGTTCGTGGGCGTGGGAGCCAGCCGCGTGCGCGACCTGTTCCGCCAGGCCAAGGAAAAAGCCCCGTGCATCATCTTCATCGACGAAATCGACGCCGTGGGGCGCGCGCGCGGCAGGAACCCCGCCATGGGCGGCAACGACGAACGGGAAAACACGCTGAACCAGCTGCTGACCGAGATGGACGGCTTCGGCACCAACAGCGGCGTCATCATCATGGCCGCGACCAACAGGGTGGACATCTTGGACAAAGCCCTGCTGCGCGCCGGCCGCTTCGACCGCCAGATACACGTGGACTTGCCGGACTTGAACGAGCGGAAAGCCGTGTTCAAGGTACACCTCCGTCCGGTGAAAACGGACAGCACGGTAGACATCGACCTGCTCGCCCGCCAGACGCCCGGCTTTTCCGGCGCGGACATCGCCAACGTATGCAACGAAGCCGCCCTGATCGCGGCGCGGCACGGCAAGAAGGCCGTGGGCAAAGAGGACTTCCTGAGTGCCGTGGACCGCATCATCGGAGGATTGGAGAAGCAGACCAAGGTCATGACGGCGGGGGAGAAGCAGACCATAGCCCTGCACGAAGCGGGGCACGCCACCATTTCCTGGTTCCTGCAATACGCCAATCCCCTGATTAAAGTGACCATCGTGCCGCGCGGCCGCGCGTTGGGCGCCGCCTGGTATCTGCCCGAGGAACGGCAGATCACGACCAAAGAGCAAATGCTCGACGAGATGTGCGCCACATTGGGAGGACGGGCGGCCGAGGAACTGTTCACGGGACACGTCTCTTCCGGGGCGCTGAACGACTTGGAGCGCGTGACCAAACAGGCTTACAGCATGATCGCCTACTTGGGAATGAGCGAGCGGCTGCCGAACCTCTGCTACTACAACTACGACGAATACAACTTCACGAAGCCTTATTCCGACCAGACCGCGCAGCTGATTGACGAAGAAGTGAAGCGCATGATTTCCGAGCAATACGAACGCGCCAAATCCCTGTTGCGCGAACATCAGGACGGCCACGCCAAACTGGCGGAAGTGCTGGTGGACAGGGAAGTGATTTTCGCCGAAGACGTGGAGCGGATTTTCGGCAAACGCCCGTGGACCAGCCGCACGGAAGAGCTGCTCGGCATGAACGAGGTACTCCCGGGAGACGAGATGGCTAAAAGTCCCGACGGTAACGGAGAAGGGGCCGCAAACCCGGAGAAACAACCGGCGAAGCCGGCTCCCGCACATCCTTCCGGAAGTGCGGCACAAGAGCCGCCCGCGGCGCCGGAAGGCCGCGAGGCACAGAAATCCCCCGAAGAGAAGTGACCGACAAGACGAGGGACTTTTGCATCCGCACAGCCACCGGCATCGTTTTCGTAGCGGTGCTGGCGGGCGGCATCTTATGGAACAATGCCACGTTCACCCTGCTCTTTGCCGCGATAACGGGACTGAACGTATGGGAGTTCTGCCAAGTGGTGAACCTTCGGGCCGACGTGCAGACCAATGCGGTGATTTGCACGGTGGCGGGCGTTTACCTCTTTCTCGCCGTCGCGGGCTTTTGCAGCAACCTCACGCCCTCCGGAGTGTTCATCCCGTATCTGTTGTCGGTAGTGTACCTGTGGGTCAGCGAACTTTACCTGAAAAGCGAGCACGCGCTGAACAACTGGGCCTATGCCATGACGAGCCAGATGTACGTGGCCTTGCCGCTTGCCTCGCTCAATGCTCTGGCTTACCGGCCTGAAGCGTCTTACAGCCTCGGCACGGCCTATGCGGGCGTGCTTCCGCTGTCCGTCTTCGTGTTGCTCTGGGCCAGCGACACGGGAGCTTACTGCTTCGGTTCGCTCTTCGGCCGCCACAAACTGTTCAGGCGCATCTCTCCGAACAAGTCGTGGGAGGGCTCCGTCGGCGGGGGGCTGGCAGCTGTGGCCGCTTCGCAAGTCTTCGCTTGCTTCGAGCCGTCGCTCGGCAGGTGGGAATGGACAGGGCTGGCGTTCACGGTGGTCATATTCGGCACGTGGGGCGACCTCGTGGAAAGCCTCTTGAAACGGCAGTTGCAAATCAAGGACAGCGGGAACGTCCTGCCGGGACACGGAGGGATGCTCGACCGCTTCGACAGTTCGTTGCTGGCCATCCCGGCCTCCGTCATCTACCTTTACACCCTTACCTTGTTGTAAGTGTAAGGGAGAAAGGGCAATCCGTCCCTGACGGCCACGTCTGGCACGAGGGGCATCCGCGCGAAACGGCGGCGCGTGTCCTCTCCCCGCTCATCGCGAACGCCCGGAAAAGCACGGCTTCCGCGACCCGTCCGGGACATCGGGCGGACGCGACCCGCGGGAAGACGCGGTTTCCGCCGGAACTGTCGTTTTGTCAGAATGTCAGTTCCACCCTCGCGAGAATCGCTTATACGCACGCCGGTCGGAGAAACGCGGGAAATACGCGATTCTCGCGCCTTTTCTGAGAGGCGGAATGTCAGCCGGGAAGAACTTTCCGGTGTCGTTTTGTACAGAAGAAGGCGGTTTCCCGCGCTTGCGGACGGAGGACGCGCAAGCCCCAAGGGCGTTTCCCCTTGCAGAACGACACTTCGACCCAATGCCCGTTTTCCCTCCAAATAGGGGAGAAAGCCCGTTTTCAGCAGTCCGTCCCGCCTTTTCCGTGAGGATTTTTCGCCGGGAACCGCACTTTTCCGGATTTTCCTGCGGACGAAAAAAGTGTTTTCTCCGCAGGAACGGGAATTTTTCTCGGCACGAAAACGGGCGGTTTCGGTGAAAGGACGTTAAACGGATGCCCGGAACGTGAAAAAGTGTATTCGCAAAAGCCCCTTTCCGCTCATGGTTCGCGTTTTCCGGCGGCAGTCCGCGACACGCGGGACGGGCTTTTTCCTTTCATTCTGTCGGCGAGAGGGAGAAACGGCTGTCATATCGTCAAAAAAAACGGGCGTGGCCGTCCGGCTTCCGCAAGAAACGAAAGGGGCGGCACGCGATGTTTCCTTCACCCCCGGCAAGGCGGCTTGTCCCGGACGGTCGCCGTTCATCCGTGACCGCCCCGGCGATGCCCGCCGGGAACGTCTCTCCGCCCCACGCCACGCTCCAACAGCCGGATCATGAGGGTCGCGGCTTTCGCGGGCGCACCGGTAGCCCCCAGTTTGGCGGCCACCTCCTCATAGCCCCGCAGTATGGCGGCACGCCCGTCCCCGCCGGGCAAGATCCGAGGCAGATTCCCCCGTACATTCTCCACGTTCATCCCGTCGGCCACCAGCTCCTTGACCACCTCGCGCCCGGCCACCAGGTTGACCAGCGAGACATGGCGCACTTTCAGGATATGCCGGCGCAGGAATGACACCAGCCTCCCGCAAGCCGTATGGTAGCACACCACTTGGGGCACCCGAAAAAGAGCCGTCTCCAACGTGGCCGTCCCGGACGTAACCAAGGCGGCGCAGGCGTGGTGCAATATGCGATAGGTCTGTCCGTATAGGATTCTCACGCGGCTTCCCCGCAGCATCTTCCCGTAAAAGTCGGGCTCTATGTCAGGAGCCGCCGCCAGCACCAACTCGTATTGCCCCTCATAAACAGAAGCGGCTTCCACCATCACGGGCAAGTTGTCCTTGATTTCCTGTTTGCGGCTTCCGGCCAGCAAGGCCAGGACGGGCTTGCCCTCCAGCCCGTTGTCCTTCACGAAACGTTCGGAATCTTTTTCGTTCTCCCTTTTGTACGCCTCCACTTCGTCCAATGTGGGGTTACCCACGTAATGGACAGGGTAGCGGTGCTTCCCCTCGAAGAAATCCACTTCAAACGGGAGGATGGAAAACAGCTCGTCCACGTCGCGCTTGATGTTTTTGATGCGATATTCCTTCCATGCCCATATCTTTGGGGAGATGTAGTAATATACGGGTGTCGGGCTGTGCGCGTGGACGAATTTCGCCACGGACAAGTTGAAACCGGGATAATCCACCAAAACCAGCACGTCCGGCTTCCACGCCAGCACGTCCCGCTTGCAGACTTTCATACTGCGCAGTATCGTGCGCGAATGGAGCAACACGGGGACGAACCCCATATAGGCCAGCTCCTTGTAATGCCGCACCAGAGTGCCGCCCTGCGACTTCATCAGGTCTCCTCCGATGAAGCGGAACTCCGCCGCGGAGTCCCGGGCTTTCAATTCCCCCATCAGGCGGGAGGCGTGCAAGTCCCCGCTCGCCTCGCCGGCAACCAGGTAATATCTCATAGGGCTTCCAGGTCCTTGAGCCCGTCCATGGCCTGATAAGCCGTCACGTCCGCCGTGACGGGGGTCACCGCCACGTAGCCGTGCGCCAAGGCCCATGCGTCCGTGTCCGTGCGTTCCGGCTCCTTGTTGGAGTATTCTCCCGTGAGCCAGAAATATTTTTCTCCCCGTGGGTGACGGGCGGCATACAGCTCGTTCGACCATCCCCCGCGGGCCATCCTGCACACTTTCGTCCCAAGGTAGCTCTTCCCCGACGGCCGGGGGAAGTTCACGTTCAGGCACACGCCCGGGGGCAGCCCCTCTTTCAGCACGCGCGCCACAATGCCCTGCACGTAAGGGGCGAGCGGGGAAAAGTCGGCGTCGGGGTCGGGGTCGGCCAAGGAGAAGCCGACGGACGGGATTTCCTTCATGCAGCCCTCCAGCACTATGCCCATCGTCCCCGAGTAATGCGCGTTGACCGAGGAGTTTTCCCCGTGGTTGATGCCGCCGACCACCATGTCCGGCTTGCGTCCGGCTTCCATTTCAAGCGCCAGCTTCACACAATCCACGGGAGTCCCGCTGCACGCGCAGATTTTCACGCCCGGTCGCACAGCCACGACGCGATAACGTATGGGGTCGCGTCCCGTAATCGCGCAGCCGAAGCCGGAACGTGCGCTTTCCGGGGCCATTACGAGGATGTCCCCCAGCGGGGACAGCATGCCCACCAGTTCGTTCAGTCCCTTCGCCCGCACCCCGTCGTCGTTAGAGAGCAAGACAAGCGGCCTCATGTCATTCTTTTTCACTCGTGTTCGTTTCCGCAAAAGTACGAAAAAGGTTTAAAAGTACAGTGCTTTCGCCGAAAAACATTATCTTTGCAAAATTAGGCTTCTCGTAGTTATCAACAATGTAGCCGAGTTTTCAACAATTTGACGTTTCCGTCTGCATTCCCCGGGGCGCAGTAGTCAGGAATACGTTAACTTTGTGCAAACCAAATATTAGGGATATGGGAAAGGTTATTGCTTTGGCAAATCAGAAGGGAGGGGTCGGGAAGACCACGACTTCGATGAATCTGGCCGCCTCTTTGGCAACGTTGGAAAAAAAAGTCTTGCTTGTCGACGCGGATCCTCAGGCCAACGCGTCTTCCGGTTTAGGGGTGGACGTGTCGGAAATAGAATGCTCTATCTATGAATGTATCATCAACCGCGCGGATCCGCGCGATGCCATTTACACTACGGATATCGAGGGACTGGACATCATCCCCTCGCACATAGACTTGGTCGGCGCGGAAATAGAAATGCTGAACCTTCGCGACAGGGAAAAGGTGCTGGCGGGCATCCTTTCCCCCATGAGGAGCGAATACGACTACATCCTGATAGACTGCTCTCCCTCGTTAGGCCTCATCACCGTGAACGCGCTGACGGCGGCCGATTCCGTAATCATCCCGGTGCAGTGCGAGTATTTCGCGCTGGAGGGCATCAGCAAGCTCCTCAACACAATCAAGATTATCAAGTCCAAGCTCAATCCCGCCCTGGAAATAGAGGGCTTCCTGCTGACCATGTACGACAGCCGCCTGCGTTTAGCCAACCAGATTTACGACGAAGTGAAGAAGCATTTCCGGGAACTGGTGTTCAAGACCGTCATCCAGCGGAACGTCAAGCTCAGCGAAGCCCCGAGCCACGGCCTGCCCGTCATCCTTTACGACACGGATTCCACCGGCTCCAAGAACCATTTGGCCTTGGCGAAGGAAATCATCGAAAAAGACAAATGACAAATGGCAGAAAGAAGGATGACCGCACACAAGAAATACCCCGCCTTGGGGCGAGGACTGGACGCTCTGATTTCCACCGAGGATGTTCACACGGACGGCTCTTCCACCATCAATGAAATCGAACTGGACAAGATTTCCCCGAACCCCAACCAGCCGAGAAGGGACTTCGACCCCGGAAGTCTGCGGGAACTGGCCGACTCCATCGCGGAAATCGGCATCGTGCAACCCGTCACGCTCCGCAAGATGGAGGATGGCACGTTCCAGATCATCGCCGGAGAACGGCGCTGGAGGGCTTCCAAACAGGCCGGCCTGCGCACCATCCCCGCCTACGTGCGGACGGCGGACGACGAGAACGTCGTGGAAATGGCCTTGATAGAAAACATACAACGCGAAGACCTGAACCCGGTGGAGATAGCGCTGGCCTACCAGCACCTCATCGAGCAGTACGACCTGACGCAGGAAAAGCTGAGCGAGCGCATCGGCAAGAACCGCTCCACCGTCACGAACTACCTGCGCCTGCTCCGTCTGCCCGCTCCCATACAGATGGCCTTGCAAAACAAAGGCATCGACATGGGGCACGCGCGCGCCTTGCTCGCCCTGGACAACCCCGCGCTGCAAATCAAACTGTTCCGGCAAATCACGCGGGAGAACCTTTCCGTCCGGAAAGTGGAGGAAATGGTCAAAGCCCTCACGGAGGGCGGAAGCGTGAAAAGCGGAGGGAAGAAAATCACGCCGAGGGGGGCGCGCCTCCCCGAAGAATACAACGTCTTGAAACAAAGCCTGTCCAAATTCTTTCAGACCAAAGTGCGGCTTACCCGCTCGGACAAAGGAAAGGGCAACATTACCATCCCGTTTGCGAACGAGGAAGAACTGGAACGTATCATCGAACTGTTTGACCGTTTGAAAAGTTGAAGTGCATTAAATTCTTATATCGTCGTTTTCTCGTCCTGTCCGGCTTCCTTCTCATGCACGGCGGGATGTCCCCCGCTTGCGGGCAGGCGTTCCCGGAAAAGGACGGCACGAACGCCCTTCCCGATTCCCTGCCCGCGGCGGTTCCCCTGCCTGCCGACACGTCGGCCGCCACGGCGAAAGACAGCATCCTGCCCGCCACGACCGAGACGTCCCCCGCGC
>CAYXQT010000030.1:8642-17450 GCA_964466445.1 uncultured Paraprevotella sp.
CGACAGCCTGCCGCCCGCCGCGGCGTTGACGGACACCGCCGCGACCGCGCTGGACACCACTGCCGTCGGGCGGGAGAGCGACTCGTTGCTCCTCCACACGCCGCCCTTTATGGAGAAGCGTTTCATCCCCAATCCCCAGCGCGCGCTATGGCTGTCCCTGATTATTCCGGGGGCCGGGCAGATTTACAACCGCAAACTGTGGAAAATCCCCATCGTCTACGGCGGCTTCTTAGGTTGCCTCTACGCCCTGACGTGGAACAACCAGATGTACGGCGACTACTCCCAGGCCTACCTCGACATCATGGACGACGACCCCGACACGAAGAGCTACGAGAACATGCTCCCGTTGAACTTCAACATCGAAGGGCGGGAAGAACAATACAAGGAGATATTCAAGAACAAGAAGAACTACTACCGCAAGTACAGGGACATGAGCATCTTCGCCATGATAGCCGTGTACCTGCTGTCGGTGGTGGACGCATACGTGGACGCGGAACTCTCGTCTTTCGACATTTCCAAGGACTTGGGACTGCAAATCGAGCCGTCCGTCTTCAACTTCGGCGGACGGAGGCGGGAGTCGTCTGTGGGCATCCAATGTAACTTAAACTTTTGAACCATGAGGAAGAAAATCGGATTATTCTGCATGGCGGTTCTGTCGGCCGCGGGAATGAACGCGCAGAACAGCATCACCGTACATGACGACCGGACGGGGAAGGACGAAGTCATCGGCCTCCCCGAAGGCATGACCTACGAGACAGACAGCCTGTTGCAGGAATGGAACACCAAGAACTACCTGGGATGGGACGAGAAATGCGAAAGCACGGACGAGAACCCGCAATACGCCAAGGAGGAATACATCTCGCGCCTCAACAGGCTTCCCAACGTCTTGGAAACGCCCTACAACGAAGTGGTGCGGCAATTCATCGACCAATACTGCACGCGGTTGCGGGGTTCCGTGTCCTACATGCTGGCGGCCAACAATTTCTACGTGCCCATATTCGAGGAGGCACTGGAAAGCTACCAGTTGCCCTTGGAACTGAAATACCTGCCGGTCATCGAGTCCGCCCTCAATCCCGGTGCCACCTCCCGCGCCGGCGCGGCGGGACTGTGGCAGTTCATGATTACTACCGGGAAAGTGTACGGCCTCGATGTCAACAGCTTGGTAGACGAACGCCGCGACCCTATCAAGTCCTCATACGCCGCGGCCCGTTACTTGAAAGACCTTTATCAGATTTTCGGCGACTGGACGCTGGTCATCGCCGCCTACAACTGCGGGCCGGCCAACATAAACAAAGCCATCCGGCGGGCGGGGGGAAACAGGGACTACTGGCAAATCTACCCTTATCTCCCGCAGGAGACAAGGGGTTACGTGCCGGCTTTCATCGCCGCCAATTATGTCATGAACTATTATTGCGAGCATAACATTTGCCCGATGACGACCACGCTGCCCCCCAGCACGGACACCATTGTCGTCAACCGCGACGTGCATTTCGACCAGATTGTGGCCGTATGCAATGTCAAGGAGGAAGAAATCAAAGCCCTCAACCCGCAATATCGCACGGGACTTGTCCCGGGCGCGAAGAAAAGCTGCATCCTGCGACTGCCCACCCACGGCATCAGCGCGTTCATCGCGGCCGGGGACTCCGTCTACACTTACAAGTCGGACGAGTTGTTCACCAACCGCAGCGAAGTGGCCGTGACCCAATCCGTGAAGAGCTCATCCGCCGCGCGCTCGCGCGGCGGCAGGAGCGGCCGCGGAAGAAGCCGGACTCACACCATACGCTCGGGGGAGACGCTCTCGACGATAGCGAAGCGTTACGGGACGACCGTATCCAAGCTCAAACGCCTCAACGGCATAAGAGGTACAAGCATACGGGCGGGGAAGAAACTGAAAGTCAGATGAAACAGCCGCAGGAGGCAAGAGGAGGCACCCATGGAAGATTCAGCCCGAAAACAACTTGACGAAGAGAAGATGGTGAACGATGCCTTCGGGCATCTGCTCGACACTTATCTGGCCTCGCGCCACCGCAAGAAAGTGGAAATCATCACCAAGGCTTTCCATTTCGCCAAACAGGCCCACAAGGGCGTGCGCCGCCTCTCCGGAGAGCCTTACATCATGCACCCGCTGGCCGTGGCGCAAATCGTGTGCGAGGAAATCGGCTTGGGCTCCACTTCCATCTGCGCCGCCCTGCTCCACGATGTGGTGGAGGACACCGACTACACCGTGGAGGACATCGCCAACATCTTCGGCCACAAAATCGCGCAAATCGTCGACGGACTCACGAAAATCTCCGGCGGCATCTTCGGCGACAAGGCCTCGGCCCAGGCCGAGTCGTTCAAGAAACTGTTGCTGACCATGAGCGACGACATCCGCGTCATCCTCATAAAAGTTTCCGACCGGCTGCACAACATGCGCACCCTCGGTTCGCAGCCCCCCAACAAGCAGTACAAGATAGCGGGGGAGACACTCTACATCTACGCGCCGCTCGCCAACCGCCTCGGGCTGAACAAAATCAAGGAAGAGCTGGAAGACCTGAGCTTCCAGTACGAACATCCCGAAGAACGCCGCCAGATCATGGAAAAGCTGGCGCAGACCCGCGCCCACCGCGAGACGCTCTTCGAGGACTTCACCCGACCCATCCGCGAGGCCTTGGACAAGATGGAACTCACCTATACCATCAAAGCCCGCTTCAAGACACCTTATTCTATATGGTGCAAGATGCAAAACAAGCACATCGAGTTCGAGGAAGTGTACGACATACTGGCCGTGAGGATTATCTTCGAACCACAACGCGCCGAGGACGAAATCAGCGAATGCTTCCGCATCTACGTGTGCGCCAGCCGCATCTACAAGCCCCACCCCGAACGGCTGCGCGACTGGCTCACCCACCCCAAGGCCAACGGCTACCAGGCTCTGCACGTCACGCTCATGAGCAATACCGGGCAGTGGATAGAGGTGCAGATACGTTCCACGCGGATGGACGAGATGGCCGAGCAGGGCTTCGCCGCCCACTGGAAATACAAGGAGGGCGGCAAGACGACGGCGGACAGCGAAAACGAACTGGAAAAATGGCTCCACACCATCAAGGAAATCTTAGACGACCCCCAGCCGAATGCCTTGGACTTCCTCGATGCCATCAAGTTGAACCTCTACGCTTCGGAGATATTCGTGGTCACTCCCAAAGGGGAGTTCAAGACGATGCCGGCCAACTGCACGGTGCTCGACTTCGCGTTCAGCATCCATACCGTCCTCGGCACCCACTGCATCGGAGCCAAGGTGAACCACAAGCTGGTGCCGCTCAGCCACAAGTTGCAGAGCGGCGACCAAGTCGAAATCCTGACCTCCAAGACCCAGCGGGTGCAGAAAGAATGGATCAGTTTCGCCAACACGGCCAAGGCAAAAGGCAAAATACAGGCCATCCTGCGCCGCGAAGAACGCAAACAGCAGAAGCAGGGAGAAGAAATGCTCAACGATTTCTTCGAGAAGGCGGAAATCGAACCCAACAGCATGAACGTGGACAAGCTGTGCGACCTGCACCACGTCAAGCTGCGCGAGGAGCTCTTCCGCGCCATAGGCAACAAAGACATCGTGCTGGACGCGGACGACCTGAACGCGCTTCGCGGGAAACAGGGGGGCAAGAACAATGGCTGGACGCATTACATCCCTTTCTTGAAGAAGAAGTCTTCCTCTCCGAAGACGAAAGGGGATGCGACAGCGGAGCGGCCTGTCCCGATAGACCGCAATAAGGCAATCGTCCTGAGCGAACAAAACATCCGGGATTTCATCATCGCGGAATGCTGCCACCCCATACCGGGCGACGACGTGCTGGGTTACATAGATTCCGACGGGCATGTCTACATTCACAAGCACCAGTGTCCCGTGGCCGCCAAGCTCAAGGCCAGCGACGGCAACCATATCCTGGCTGTCACGTGGGACGTGTATAAGACGCTGTTCTTCCCCGCAACCGTCAAAGTCAGCGGCATCGACAACATCGGCATCCTGCATGAAATGACCGGTGTCTTGTCCAACCAGCTTAACATCAACATCTATAAGTTGACCGTCACGACGAAGGACGGCATATTCGATGGCGAAATACAACTGGGAGTGCACAACGTCGAAGATGTCAAGACCATCTGCAACAAACTGAAAGGAATGGCCGGCGTTGAGGAAGTAACCCGAATCGACTGAGAAGCCCTGTCCGCGGAAAGGAATCAGGCCAGACCGTCCAGTTCCTTTTTTATTTGCACCAGCTCTTCGCGGACGGCTTGCAAGCGGCTGACAATCTCCATGTCCCGTTCCGCCTTTCCCCTGCTGTTCTTCAAAGCCTCACGGGCGGATGCCAGCTTCAACCCTTTCACCTTGACCAGATAGTGGATCAGGCGGATTTCCTTGATGTCCTTCCGCGAGTACTGGCGGATGTTCCGCCCCGACTTCTTGGGGGTTATCGAGGGAAACTCTTTCTCCCAGTAGCGCAGCAAAGACTCGCTCACCCCCAACATTTCCGCCACTTCTCCAATGGAATAGTAAAGTTTCAGTTCCTTGTCCGGATTCAGTGCCATAATCAACTCTTTTATCGGCTGTTTCGAGACATTATACTTGCAAAAGTAGGCAAAACGGCCTATCTTTGCAAGACTTTTCCGGTAAATAGCAACATATAAATAAAGCAAATGACTGCAAACGAAATCCGCGACTCGTTCGTCAAGTTCTTTGAATCCAAGGGTCATCTCATCGTCCCGTCCGCGCCGATGGTCGTCAAGGACGACCCGACGCTGATGTTCACCAACGCGGGCATGAACCAGTTCAAGGACATCATCCTGGGCAACCGCCCCGCCACGAGCAGGCGTTGCGCCGATTCGCAAAAATGCCTCCGCGTCAGCGGCAAGCACAACGACTTGGAGGAAGTCGGCCATGACACTTATCACCATACCATGTTCGAGATGCTCGGAAACTGGAGCTTCGGCGACTACTTCAAGAAGGAAGCCATCGAATGGGCTTGGGAGTACCTGACAGACGTGCTGAAAATCGACAAGTCCGACTTGTACGCCACCGTCTTCGAAGGCTCGCCCGAGGAAGGGCTGGAACGCGACGACGAAGCCGCGTCCTACTGGGAGAAGCTCCTCCCGCCCGGCCACATCGTCAACGGCGGCAAGCACGACAACTTCTGGGAGATGGGCGCCACGGGTCCCTGCGGCCCGTGTTCCGAGATTCACATCGACCTGAGGCCGGAAGAAGAGAAGGCGAAGACGCCCGGCCGCGAACTGGTGAACAAGGGCGACCCCTTGGTCATCGAGATATGGAACCTCGTGTTCATGCAATACAACCGCAAGGCCGACCAAACGCTGGAACCCCTGCCGGCCAAAGTCATTGACACGGGAATGGGTTTTGAACGCCTGTGCGCCGTCATGCAGGGCAGACGTTCGAACTATGACACGGACGTGTTCCAGCCTGTCATCAAGGTAATCGGCGACTTGGCAGGTTGCCGCTACGGCGACGACCCGAAGAAGGACGTGGCGATGCGGGTGGTGGCGGATCATCTGCGTGCCATCGCCTTCTCCATCGCCGACGGCCAGTTGCCGGGCAATGCCAAGGCGGGCTACGTCATCCGCCGCATCCTGCGCCGCGCCGTGCGCTACGCCTACACGTTCTTGGGGCAGAAAGAAGCCTTCATGTACAAGCTCCTGCCCGTGCTCGTGCAGGAAATGGGGAAATGTTATCCGGAGTTAGAAGCACAGAAGGTACTCGTCTCCAAGGTGATGAAAGAGGAAGAGGACTCTTTCCTGCGCACGTTGGAAACGGGCATCCGCCTGCTCGACCGCGTCATGGCGGAGACACGCGCCGCCGGCAAGACGGTCATAGACGGCGTGGAAGCCTTCACGCTCTTCGACACCTACGGCTTCCCGTTGGACCTGACGGAACTGATTTGCCGTGAAAACGGGATGGCCGTGGACGGAGAGACGTTCCATGCGGAAATGCGGAAGCAGAAGGAAAGGGCACGCAACGCGGCCGCCGTGGAAACGGGCGACTGGGTGGTGGTGAACGAGGGGGAGACGGTGTTCAAGGGCTGGGACTGCACGGAACACGAATGCCGCATCCTGCGCTACCGCAAGGTGGCGCAGAAGGCACTGACGTTTTATCAAATCGTGCTCGACTACACGCCGTTCTACGCCGAGATGGGCGGACAGGCGGGCGACCGCGGCGTGCTTTGCTCGGAACACGAGACGATAGAAATCGTGGACACCAAACGGGAGAACAACCTGCCGGTACACGTGGCCAAGGTCTTGCCGCGGCATCCCGAAGCCCGCTTCACAGCCCGCGTGGATGCCGCCCTGCGTGCCGCGAGCGAAGCCAACCACACTTGCACGCACTTGCTCGACCAGGCGTTGCGCACGGTGTTGGGCGGACACGTGGAACAGAAAGGCTCGTTGGTCACTCCGGAATACCTGCGCTTCGACTTCTCCCACTTCCAGAAGGTGACGGACGCGCAACTGCGCGAGGTGGAACGCCTCGTCAACGCCAAAATCCGCGAAGACCTGCCCCTGCAAGACCATCGCGACATTCCGATAGAGAAAGCCAAGGAAATGGGAGCCATCGCGCTCTTCGGCGAGAAGTACGGGGACAGGGTGCGCGTCGTGCAGTTCGGCGACAGCGTGGAGTTCTGCGGCGGTTGCCATGCCAAGTCCACAGGGCGCATCGGCATGATGAAGATTCTGAGCGAGGGTTCGGTGGCCGCCGGTGTCCGTCGCGTCGAGGCGGTCACGGGCGGGAAAGTGGAAGATTTGCTTTACGCCCTTCAGGACTTGAGCAGAGAATTGAGAGCCATGTTCAACAACGCGCCGGACGTGAAGGCCGCCATCCGCAAGTCCGTCGAAGAGAACGCGGCTCTGAAGAAGCAGATAGAGGAAAGCATGAGAGAGAAGGCCGCGCAAGCGAAGGAAGGTATCGTCTCCCGGGCGACGGTCGTGAACGGGGTGACGCTCTACCGGGGCATCCTCCCCATGCCTGCCGACTTAGTGAAGGAGATGGTCTTCCAGCTCCGGAGCGGCGCGGAAGACGCGTTGGTCATCATCGGAAGTCTGCACGAAGGCAAGCCCATGTTGACGGCGGCGGCTTCGGACAACATGGTGAAGGCGCACGGCATGAACGTGGGCAAAATCATCCGCGAGGCCGCGAAGCTCATTCAGGGCGGCGGCGGCGGACAGCCCCACTTCGCCACGGCAGGGGGCAGGAACGCCGACGGGCTGAGCGCGGCGGTGGACAAATTCATCGAGATAGCGGCATTGTAAGCTTCCGTGAGTCAGCATCAAGCCGACACCGGAAGTGGGGCGGGAGGACATGTCGTCGGCGCGGGAGGGTCTTCTTTCGGCGTGAGGACGCGTCCCGCTCCGCCCCCGCGGAGGGGCGTTTCCGGCTTTCACGGGCGGCAGGGGATTCCCGGACGGCTTTTCCGGCGGAACGCTCTTTTCCGGGGCACGCAGGACATCCAAGTTTCCCGCGGCCAGCCCGGTCAAGACGTGTCTTGTCCCGGAGAAACCGGGAAGGCCTTTTCCGGGCGGGCACGCATGTATCCGCGTCGGGGACGGGGTTTTCCGGTTCCTGCCTGCGGCAGACACCTTATCCGCATCGTGAGTCTGACGTAACCCGCCACGACGGATGCTTTCCGGCAAGCCTCAGTCAGGGCGACATTGATATTTTGCCGGGGGAAAGCGCGTATTACAAGAAAAATCGTTAACTTTACGGTTGTTTTGACGTAATCGCACTTTATTGATATTGGTGAAATGAAATCCTCGTACAGCGAAATAGTGTTCCAGTGGTATGAATCGCTCAAGACTCCTTTCATGAACTTCCTGGCGAAGAACTTCGTGCTCCGCTACGACGACATCATGGACATCTACGCCGAGGTGTGGATATCCGTGCGGGAGAACATCTGCAAAGGGAACGTCCAATCCGGGACAAAGTGGAAGGCCTATATCTTCAAGATGGGGTGGAACAAGGCCAGCAACATGGCACTGCGCCGTCCGAGCCTGACTTCCATCGACGACGAAAGGTTCGACAGGGAGAGGTTCGAACGGGAATACACCGAGGGAAAAGAGGCCGAGACTTCCATCTACGAAGACCCGGAGTTGCAGTCCGTCCTCAGCACGGAACTCAGTTACATCCCCGACCCGTGCAACAAAGTCCTCAAGCTGTATTATTTCGACGAACTTTCGATGGGGGAAATTGCGGACATCATGAACTACAAAGGAGCGCGGACTGCGATAACCACGAAAACCCGCTGCATGGAAAAGCTAAAGACGAGGGTCTTGGACGAAGCCCGCCGCATAGGTATCATTCAGTAAAACGCGATGGTCATGAAAAAGGAAGATTTGGAGAAACATCTCGACAACATCTTGACGGACGGCCTGATTAAGGAAGCCGAACAGGACAACGCCGACTTCGAGAAGGCCTTGCGTGAAATCAGCGACGAGGAGTTCAATGAAATCGTGTCGCCGCAGCTTCCGACCGGCCACGTGTACGGAGGAGAAAAGTTTTCTTCTTATGACGTGTCTTCTTTGAAAAAGGTTGGTAGCAATGTCCAATATCTTAGTAAAGTTCTGGATGAAGATGAAAAAGAGCGCATGTTACTGTTGCAACAACGGCTTAAAGAAAAGCTACTAATCGCGCGTATGGAAAAGGAATCTGTTGCTTCCGAAAAATTTGATTGTCGTTCGATGTCTCCGAGAAAAAAAAACATTGCCTTCTCTGCAATCATAGGCGGATTTGACGTATGGGATGTTTCCTTGAAGGAACTCGGCGATAAGTTGACGCTA
>CAYXQT010000031.1:0-17306 GCA_964466445.1 uncultured Paraprevotella sp.
GAAGACGACTACGAACGCGCCATGGCCTTGCTCGAACGCAACCAGATGATACCGGAACAATTGAAATACTGTCCCTGCTGCCGTTCTCCCCACATCAAGTTCGTACTGAAAAAGTCCCATGGCTTCAGGGCGTTCGTGGCAGCCGTGCTCAGCATTCTGTCCGGCGCGCCTCCGGGCACGGCACATTGGGAATATGTATGCAAAGACTGTGGTACACGCTTTGAAACGCCCGTGTCCCGGCAAGGAAAGGAAACGCAA
This sequence comes from uncultured Paraprevotella sp., assembly GCA_964466445.1. Lineage (GTDB taxonomy): Bacteria > Bacteroidota > Bacteroidia > Bacteroidales > Bacteroidaceae > Paraprevotella. Next base: position 259 of record CAYXQT010000031.1, read on the forward strand.
GACACCACCGCACCGGACACGAGATGAACGCCGGGCCTATGCAATCCGCCGACATTCCCATGTTCACGGACTTATCCGGTCGCACCCGGAAGTTCATGCGGGAGACGGGAATCCCCGCCAACGGGCAGACGGCTGTCCTGCGGAATCCTTTCGTCATTCCTTTCAGGGGGCAAAGGGAAATTTGTCGATAAAATCCTATTTTTGGTCGTTATAATCCAATGACGGAGACGAATATATATCTAATTTTGCACTACGCTTTTGTCCGAAGCGCAATGAAGCGGAGGCGAAGCGTACCGGAGAAAGATCTGATTTCAACATAAAACAGCAAGATTCATGAAAGGTTATGTAACGAAAATCGTATGCGGCACGTTGTTTCTTTCGCTGGCAGGAATGCGGCAAGTGCGTGCGCAAGGGGAAGAAGGGGCGGAACCGACGCAAGCCGGAGAGTATCAACCGACGTGGGAATCCCTGTCCGGCTACGAATGCCCGGAATGGTACCGCGACGCCAAGTTCGGAATCTGGGCGCACTGGGGACCGCAGTGCGAGCCGGAATCGGGCGACTGGTACGCACGCAACATGTACTATCCCGGCCAATGGCAGTACGACGTGCATCTGAAGAAATACGGCAACCCGAAGGACTTCGGCTTCAAGGACGTGATAAACGAGTGGGAAGCGGAGGAGTGGAATCCCGACTCGCTGGTACGGTTCTACAAGAGCGTCGGGGCGCGCTTCTTCATGACCTTGGCCAACCACCACGACAACTTCGACCTTTGGGACAGCAAATACCAGCCGTGGAACTCCGTGAACATGGGACCGCGGCGCGACATCGTGGGCGAATGGGCGGCGGCCTGCAAGAAATACGGCCTGCCTCTGGGCGTGAGCATCCACGCCTCGCACACGTGGACATGGATGGAAGGCTCGCAGGACTTCGACGGCAAACTGACAAAGGCCGACGGAACGGGGAAATGGTGGGAAGGCTATGACCCGCAGGACTTGTATGAGCAGAACCACGAACGAAGCGCAGGGAGCGAAAATGTCGGGACAATCCACTCCCAATGGGAATGGGGGAACGGGGCGGCGCCCATGACAGAAGCCTATAAAACCAAGTTCTATAACCGCACGGTGGACGTGATTGACCGTTACAGTCCCGACGTGATATATTTTGACGACACAGCCGTGCCCTTCTACCCCGTGAGCGACGAGGGGCTGAGAATCGTGGCGCACTTTTACAACAAAAGCGTTGCCGACCACGGACAGATGCGTGCCGTGGTGACGGGCAAGAAGCTGACGGAAGAGCAGAAAGATGCCATAGTCTGGGACGTGGAACGCGGCGTACCCGACCGGATGCAGGAGAAAGCCTGGCAGACTTGTACCTGCCTGGGACAGTGGCATTACGACCGCGGAGTGTACGACCGCAACAAATACAAGTCCGCCGCCACGGTAATCAAGATGCTGGTAGACATCGTGAGCAAGAACGGGAATCTGTTGCTGAGCGTACCTCTGAGAGGAAGCGGGGCGGTGGACGAAAAGGAAGTCGCCATACTGAAAGACATAAAAGCTTGGATGGATGTCAACGGCGAGAGCATCTACGGCACCCGTCCTTGGACGACGTTCGGGGAAGGGCCGACTGCCGAAGCCTCGAACCCGATAAACGATCAGGGCTTCAATGAAGGGACGGACTATACGGCGGACGACCTCCGTTTTGTCCAGCGCAACGATACGGTATACGTCACGGCCTTGGGATGGCCCGAAACCAACCAGATGATTGTAAAAAGTCTGGCTTCCGCCTCTCCTTATTACAAGAACAAGATCGGGAAAGTGGAGTTGCTGGGCTATGACGGGGAGTTGCAGTATGTGTGCGACAAAGAAGCGTTGACGGTAAGCCTCCCGGCGGAGATGTCTTCCACGATAGCACCGGTGCTGAGGGTCTGCCTGACGGACAGTGTGGAATACGCTGATTTGGAAGCCCCGCTTTCGACAGGTGAAGGAAAGGATTGAGGCTGTGGAAGGATTCACGGAAACCAATACCGGAAGTCTGAAACCGGTCTTGTAGCGGCTTTGCAGGCAACGTATGACGAGGCTTCGGAAGTCGGGCCGGAATCGGATGCGTTGCCTGCGGCTTATGCCGGACTGCGCGAGGCTTACCGGTGAGCATAGGTCGGGACGTCACGTTGGAAGCCGGAGATGCGGAACGCAGCATGAGGGTGTCGGCTATCCGCTTGTATCGGAACGGGCAAGACGTGTCGGCCGATTACAGGGACAATTACGAGAATATCCGCAGGAAAGACGTAACTTACGAACGATTCGGCGTGCCGGCTCATTGGCAGACACGGAATTTCTACATCCCGCAGAATGATTCGGAGGGAGTGAGGCAGGGAATAGACCAGTATTCAGGTTACAACACCTTGATGATGGGCGTGTGGGAAGATGAAGGAAAGGCCGAAGGCGATTTGGCGAACGCGCTCCTCTTCCGGCAGGTCACGCTTCCCGCAGGGCGTATTTCTTCGGGGCTTCCCATGAGTCACTGTACCGAATAAGCGAGGGCTACCTGTTTGCGGCAAAGGACTTGCCGACCGTGGAAAACATCGCCAGTCCCATAGCTTATGCCTCCGCGAAGGATGCCGCGACGGGAGACGGCAGTTACGGGATAACATTTGCCTTGCCGGAAGAGGCTACACTGTATTTGGGATGGCTCAACGACTTCAAGAAAGGCTCCGCCACGCAGGAGTTCAGGGTGAAAGAAGTGGCTTTGTTGCGCTATCTTGAGAGAGAGGGGCAATGGGATGCGGGCGAGGCTTTGTCGTCGGACGACGGGAAGCTGGTCCTGACTCCGCGAGAATGGGCCAAGGTGGTGGGAGGAACGTATGACCGGGACGGGAACAGCGTGCCTTATCTGGCGGCCACACCCGACATGGAAATCCAACTGGGTCAGATTTCCCTGACGGATTTCGACCGGCTTGCCGTGCGTGCCACGATAACGGAACGGGAGAACGAAGAAGCCGGATTTTACTTTTACCTCGACTCCGAAACGAATCCTCTGATCGTGGCAAGGCCTGCGGAAACGGCCGGAAATGCCGTGTCGGAAGATGTACAGGCAACTTCCCGGCAACGGAAGGCGTACATGCCGTGCGGATGGTATCGCGCGGGCAAAAGGCCGGCGTGTATGCCGTGACATTGAGCCGCCAAGAAAAGGGAGACGGCATCCCGGCGGGAAAAGTCCGAAAGCCCGTGACAGACAGGGTGGACGTGTATGGATTGAACGGGACGCTGATAAGGAGCGTGCCGAGACCGCTCACGCGCTTGACGGTCTGGCGCATGGCATGTATTTGGTTAACGGGGTAAAAGAAATCAAGTAGGTTCATGTCTTTGGGTTTCTCAAAAGTCCGGATTGCTTTTGAGAAACCCGCTGAGGCGCAGGAGGTTTGTCATGAACTTGGGAAGTAATACTTTCTTTTGCGGATTTCCCGCCACACGTGTTCATCCAACCCGTATGAGGCATCTTTGCCTTGGGAGATGGCGCGGCGGATCTCGGTCGAACTCAACGGGATGAGCGGCGTGTCCGCGAGCCTGACTCCGGAGGGAAGGGACGCGGCATCTATCGGATAACCGGGACGCGGGTAGACCAATACGCGATGTCGGCGCAAAATCTCGTCCGGATTCTTCCATCCGTGGAAAGTCATCCAGTTGTCGGCTCCGATGACCAACGTGAAGTTCCTGTCGGGACAGTCCCGACGCAAGGCGGCCAACGTGTCCGCCGTGTAAGACGGACGGGGCAGGCGGAACTCGAAGTCGCTCACCTTAAGACGGGGATGCCCGCGCACGGCGATACGTGCCAGCTCTAAACGGGCATTCTCGTCCAGCAGGTCGGGGGCGGAATCCTTGAACGGGTTCCGGGGGGATACCATGAACCAAAGCTCGTCCAACCCTTCGTTCCGGCAAAGCACTTCGGCCAGCTCCACGTGTCCTTTGTGGATGGGGTTGAACGACCCGCCGTAAATGCCCGTCTCCGTCATGGCCGCTTTTGGGGTTTGCGCTGGAAGTGAACCTTCCGGTGACGCTTGCGGTGCCACCAGACGTAGACGAAGTACGCTTGCAGCACGGCCATTGCCCCCATGCCCACGGCGATTTCGGTCCACCGCAGAAGTGCGGCGGCGACGGCGACTGCCACGCACAGCACGAACAGCACTATGGAGGTCTGGAAGTTCTTTCGGATGGTATTGTCGTCCATAGCCTGTCTGTTTTATTTCCGTAAGAATTCTTTCAGGCGGGACAACGCCTCCGCCTTGGCCTTTTCGAGGTCGTCGTTCACGACCACCGCGTCGAAACGGGACGCGAACGTCAGTTCATATTCCGCCCGCGCGATACGGTCGGCGATGACTTCCGGCGCGTCCGTGCCCCGGTTTTCCAGCCTGCGCCGGAGTTCCTCCACGGAGGGCGGTTGGATGAACACGCTCAATGCGCGGTCGCCGTAAAACTCCTTGATGCGGCATCCGCCGTGCACGTCCACGTCGAACACCACGTTCTCCCCGACATCCAGTTGACTTTCCACCTGCGCTTTCAGCGTGCCGTAGAAGCGGTCTTTGTAGACCTCCTCGTATTCCAAGAACTCCCCGGCGGCGATGCGGCGGCGAAACTCTTCGGGCGAAAGGAAGAAATATTCCACCCCGTCGCGCTCCGCTCCCCTCGGTGGGCGGCTCGTCGCGCTGACGCTGAAAGCCAGGTTCAAGCCCTGTTCCATCAGGTACTTGATAATCGTGCTTTTCCCGCTGCCGCTGGGTGCGGAGAAGATAATCAGTTTTCCTGCCATTTCCATTGGTTCGGTTACATCACGTTGAGCACTTGCTCCTTGATTTGTTCCAGTTCGTCTTTCATCCTCACCACGATGTTCTGCATTTCCGCCAGGTTGCTCTTGCTTCCCGTGGTGTTGATTTCACGCCCCATTTCCTGGACGATGAAGCCCAGTTTCTTGCCTTGCCCGCGGCCGTTCTCCATGGTCTCCATGAAATATTTCAAGTGGTTGGCGAGGCGTTGCTTCTCCTCGTTGATGTCCAGTTTCTCGATATAATAAATCATCTCCTGTTCCATGCGATTCTTGTCGTATTCCACGTCGGGGATAGCTTCGAGGGCCTCCGTCAGGCGTTGCCGGATGTGTTCGATGCGGCTTTGCTCGTAGGGTTCGAGGCTTTCGAGCAGGCCGCCGATGTTCCGTATCTTCTCGGTGAACTTCTTTTGCAACGCCTCGCCCTCCTGCTTGCGGAAGTCCACGAGCTTCCCGACGGCCTCCTCCACGGCCGCACGCACGGCAGTCCATTCCTCCTCGTCGAGTTCCTCCGCTTCCGGGCGGGTCATGACATCCGGCAGGCGCAACAGCGTGGCGAACCAGTCGGACGGGAGGGGGATATGCCGCTCTTCGCCGATTTGCCGGATTTGCCGGCAGTAGAAATCCAAGGCGGCACCGTTGATGGGTGTCGCCGCTTGCGCGCCGTCCTTTTCCACCCAGATGGTGAAGTCCACCTTCCCTCGCTCCAAGACCCGGCTTATCATGGCGCGGATTTCCATTTCCTTTTCCCGGTAGAGAGGAGCGACGCGCGTGGACAAATCCAAGACTTTGCTGTTAAGCGACTTGATTTCCACGTGTACCTTCTTGCCCTTTACCACGGCGGTCGCTTTGCCGTAGCCCGTCATCGACTGAATCATGATTTATAATTATTTTATGCAAAAGTAGGAAAATAACGGGATAAAATGATAACTTTGCAGTGTTATTGTGGTGAAGAACGGCTTATGTCTTGTATTCTGCATATAGAAACGAGTACGAGGATATGCTCGGCGGCTGTCACGGAAGACGGGGCGGTATTGTTTGAAAAAATTGACAAGAGCGGGTCGTCGCACGCGGTACAGCTGGGGGTCTTCGTGGACGAAGCCATCTCTTATGCCGACGACCACGGGATTCCTTTCGACGCGGTGGCCGTGAGCAAGGGTCCGGGCTCTTTCACGGGCTTGCGTGTCGGCGTGTCGATGGCCAAAGGCATCTGCTGTGCCCGCGATTTGAAGCTGATAGGTGTCCCGACATTGGAATTGCTGTGCGTGCCCGTACTGCTCTATCGCGAGGACTTGCCCGACGACGCCCTGCTGTGCCCGATGATTGACGCACGCAGGATGGAAGTCTATTCCGCCCTCTACGACAGAGCCTTGAAGACGGTGCGTGCCGTCGGCGCGGACATCGTGGACGAAGACACTTACCGGGACTTCCTGAACGGGCGGCCGGTGTACTTCTTCGGCGACGGGGCGGAGAAATGCAAGGCGGCAATCACGCACCCGAACGCGCGTTTCCTTCCTGACGTCGTGCCTCTGGCGCGGAACATGGGTCCCTTGGCCGAGAAGGCTTTCGCGCAAGGCCGGTTTGAAGACGTGGCTTATTTCGAGCCTTTTTATTTGAAAGATTTCGTTGCTACAAGACCGAAAAAACTATTGTAAATGACATACAACACCCAACGCAGGAGATTACCGATGCCGGAGTACGGGCGCGGCATTCAGGAGATGGTGGATTACGCGCTCACGATAGAAAACCGCGAGGAGCGTCAACGTTGCGCCCGCACGATTGTGTCCATAATGGGGAACATGTTCCCGCATTTGCGCGACGTGCCCGACTTCAAGCATAAATTGTGGGATCATCTGGCCATCATGGCCGATTACAGGTTGGACATCGATTATCCTTACGAGGTGATGCCCGGAAAGACGGAAGGAAACAGCAAGCCGTCCCCTTTGGCTTATCCGATGAAAAAAATCCGTTACCGTCATTACGGATTCTTACTGGAATCGCTGATACGTAAGTTGGCGGGAATGCCGGAGGGCGCGGAACGGGAAGAACTGACTTTGCTGGTGGCCGGGCAGATGAAACGAAGCCTGGACAATTGGAACAAGGATGCCATGGACGACGACAAAGTGGCTGTGGACTTGAACCACTACACGCATGGTACCGTGCGTTTGGACAAGGAGCGGTTCCGCTTGTTCCTTGACCAGTATGACAAGGTACAGCCGAGGCACGCGCCTGTGGCTTACCGTTATGCCGGACGGAAGGGCAAGAGGAGAAACTAAGTGGCAGTCCCGTCCGTATGGCTTCATTTATCATAGAAGGCGGCCATCGCTTGGCAGGAGACATAGTGCCCCAAGGCGCGAAGAACGAAGCCTTGCAGGTCATTTGTGCCACGTTGCTGACTTCGGAATCCGTACGTATCAAAAATATCCCCGACATCGCGGATGTGAACAATCAGATCCGCTTGATGGAAGACATAGGCGTGAAAGTCACGCGGAACGCTCCGGGCGACTTTACGTTCCAGGCCGACGAGGTGGACATGGAATATGTGAGGGGCGACGAGTTCTTGGCGCGTTGTACCAGGTTGCGGGGAAGCGTGATGCTCATCGGCCCGATGATAGCCCGTTTCGGACATGCCGTGGTTGCCAGGCCGGGAGGGGACAAAATCGGCCGCCGCCGCTTGGACACGCATCTTCTCGGAATCCAAAAGCTGGGCGGCAAGTTCGACTACGACATCCGCCGGGGCGTGTACGACATCCGTGCCGGGCAACTGTGCGGCACGTATATGTTGCTCGACGAAGCCTCGGTCACGGGTACTGCCAATATCATCATGGCCTCGGTGCTGGCCATCGGTACGACAACGATATATAACGCCGCGTGCGAACCCTACATCCAACAGCTTTGCCATTTGCTCAACCGTATGGGGGCGAACATCAGCGGAATAGCTTCCAACCGGATAACAATCGTCGGGGTGGAAGCTCTCCACGGCGCGACGCATACGGTCTTGCCGGACATGATTGAGGTGGGCAGCTTCATCGGCATGGCGGCGATGGTGGGCGACGGCATCGGCATCAGGAACGTGTCGTATGACAATCTGGGCATCATCCCTTACACATTCGGGCGCTTGGGAGTACAGGCACTCCGCAACGGGGACGACTTGTTCATCCCGCGGCACGACCATTATGAGATTGATTCTTTCCTCGACGGCTCGTTCATGACGCTGAGCGACGCGCCGTGGCCGGGACTGACCCCGGACTTGCTGAGCGTGTTGCTCGTGGTGGCCACGCAAGCCAAAGGCACGGTGCTGATTCACCAGAAGATGTTCGAGAGCCGCCTGTTCTTCGTGGACAAACTCATAGACATGGGGGCGCAGATAATCCTTTGCGATCCGCACCGAGCCGTGGTAGTCGGGCACGACCACCAAATCCGTTTGCGCGGCGGACGCATGAACTCGCCCGACATACGTGCCGGAATCGCCCTGCTGATAGCTGCCATGAGCGCCGACGGGACGAGCCGCATCAGCAACATCGAGCAGATAGACCGGGGATATGAGAACATCGAATCGCGCCTGACGGCATTAGGGGCCTGCATCGAACGTGTGGAAGAATGATACGCGAGGACGAAGTATATAAAATAGGTGTGCTGACCAAGACGCACGGCGTGTCGGGGGAGTTGAACATGGCTTTCACGGACGATGTGTTCGACCGCGCGGGAGCGGAGTACGTCGTATGCCGCATGGACGGGATACTGGTGCCTTTCTTCATGGAAGAGTACCGTTTCCGGAGCGATACGGCCGCTTTAGTGAAATTCGAGGGAGTCGACACGGAGGAGCGGGCGCGACGCATGACAGGCGCGGAGGTCTATTTCCCGAAAGCCTTGGCGGAAGAGGCACGCGAGGGAGAATACACGTGGAGTTACTTCACCGGTTTCACGGTGGTGGACACGGTTCTCGGTGAGTTGGGACGGGTGGAATCGGTAGACGAGTCCACGTTGAATGTCCTTTTCGAAGTCGCCACTCCCTCGGGCGGAAAGATTTTAGTCCCGGCCGGCGAAGACCTGGTGAGCGATGTCGACCATGAAAGCCGCAGGATTTACATGTCCTTGCCTGACGGCCTTCTGGATTTGGAAGAATGAGAACGATACCTTGGATGGATACGAACGAGAGGAAAAAGATTGCGATATTGGGTTCCACGGGTTCCATCGGGACGCAGGCCCTGCAAGTCATCGAGGAGCATCCCGACCTGTACGAGGCTTACGTGCTGACGGCCAACAACCATGTGGAAGAGCTGATAGGGCAAGCCCGCCGTTTCATGCCCGAGGCGGTGGTCATCGCCAACAAGGAAAAATACGGGGCTTTGCGCGACGCGCTGTCCGACTTGCCCATAAAAGTGTACGCCGGGGCGGACGCGCTCTGCCAGATTGTACAGGAAAGGCCGGTGGACATGGTGCTGGCGGCGATGGTGGGATTTGCCGGCCTGAAACCGACCGTCAGCGCCATCAAGGCGGGAAAGGCCATCGCCTTGGCGAACAAGGAGACGTTGGTCGTGGCCGGAGAGTTGATTGACCGTCTGGCAAACGACTGCCATGCGGAAATCATCCCGGTGGATTCGGAACACTCCGCCGTCTTCCAATGTCTGGCGGGCGAGGCAAGTCCCATAGAGAAAATCATCCTTACTGCTTCGGGCGGCCCTTTCCGCGCGTTCTCCCGTGAACAGCTGGCCGCGGTAACCAAAGCCCAGGCGTTGAGACATCCGAACTGGACGATGGGAGCGAAAATCACCATCGATTCCGCCTCGATGATGAACAAGGGCTTCGAGGTGATAGAGGCCAAATGGTTGTTCGGGGTCAAGCCGGAACAGATACAAGTGGTGGTGCATCCACAGTCCGTCGTGCACAGCGCCGTACAATTCGCCGACGGGGCGGTCAAGGCGCAGCTGGGAATGCCGGACATGCGCGTTCCCATACAATACGCTTTCTCCTATCCGTCGCGCGTGCGGAGTTCGTTCGGACGGCTGGACTTGTTGCGGTTGGGCACGCTTACTTTCGAGGAGCCGGACACCCGCCGCTTCCGGAATCTGGCTTTGGCTTACGAGGCCTTGCAGGAAGGCGGCAACATGCCTTGCATTGTCAATGCGGCCAACGAAATCGCCAACCGCGCCTTCCTGGAAGACCGCATCGGTTTCTTGCAGATGAGCGACGTGATAGCGGACACGATGCGGAAGGCTTCTTTCGTGAAAGAGCCCACGTATGAGGACTACTTGCAGACGGACGCGGAGGCTCGCCGGATAGCAACGGAGTACGTCGGGGCATAATGAACAAGAACAAACATGACATTACATGAACGCAACATTGATTAAGGCTCTCCAGTTGATGCTCTCGCTGTCGATTCTCGTAGTGCTTCACGAGGCGGGGCATTTCTTTTTCTCCAAGCTCTTCCGCGTGAGGGTGGAGAAGTTCTTCCTTTTCTTCAATCCGTATTTCCACTTGTTCAGCACGAAAGACAAGTGGTTTACCCGACTGTTCCCCCGCTGCAAGGACAACGAGACCGAGTACGGCATCGGCTGGCTTCCTTTCGGGGGATACGTGAAGATAGCCGGCATGATAGACGAGAGCATGGATACCGAACAGATGAAGAAGCCGGTGCAGCCGTGGGAGTTCCGCGCCAAGCCGGCCTGGCAGCGTCTGCTCATCATGGTCGGAGGCGTGTTGGTCAACTTCCTTCTGGCCTTGTTCGTCTACACCATGATACTTTTCCACTGGGGCGAGGAGTACGTGCCGGCCAAGGACATGACGATGGGATACCAGTTCAGCGAGCAGGCGGAAAGAATAGGGTTCCGCGACGGAGACGTGTTGCTGGCGGTGGACGGTGAGGAGATACGGAAATGGGACGGCTCCGTCTACCGCGCCGTGTCGGAGGCCCGCGAGGTGACCGTGCTTCGCGGAGGAAGGGAAATGAGCCTGACAATGCCGGAAGACATGAACATGCTGGAGATGCTTAAGGCCGACCCGCCGTTCATGATACCTTTCGTCCCGTCGGTCATAGATTCCGTGCTTCCGTCCTCCCCGGCGCATGAAGCCGGAATCCGCGACGGAGACCGCATCGTGGCGGTGGACGGAAAGCCGGTGGCCACATGGAACGACTTCGACGGAATCATGACCGCACGAATGGAATCTCTGGCGAAAGGACACCCGTCGCACGCCGACAGCGTGCGACTCAGCCGCCTGTCCGTGGCCTACCGGTCGGCGGACGGCACGCGCGCGGACACCGTGACCTTGACGCTCGGAGCCGATTACAAGCTGGGCCTGCTGAAACAGACCCTTGCGGCATACTACAAGCCGGTGAAGGTGGACTATGGATTCTGGGCCAGCATCCCTGCCGGAGTCTCCCACGGGATAGACGTGCTTTCCGGATACGTGAGCGACTTGAAATACTTGTTCACCGCCGACGGGGCGAAGAGCGTAGGCAGCTTCATCACCATCGGGAGCATCTTTCCCGCCACGTGGGACTGGCTGACGTTCTGGGAGACCACGGCTTTCCTCAGCCTGATACTGGCGTTCATGAACATCCTGCCCATTCCGGCGTTGGACGGCGGCCACGTGCTGTTCCTCGTCGCCGAGATGATTCTTCGCCGCCCGCCCGGCGACAAGTTCCTCGAACGCGCCCAAGTGATAGGCATGTCCCTGATTGCGGGCCTTATGGTGCTGGCCTGTTATAACGACATCGTGAGGTTCCTGTTGTAACGCCCCTGCCCTATCGCGCGGAAGCTCCGGCAAGTTTCAAGGTGACCATGCGTTCTTGCGGGATAAGCATCCCGTCCGCACTTCCATGTCACGAAAAATGTTGAACAGGGCTTCATGCGACGATTGCGGACGCGACCGCCGAGGGATAAATCAGGCGGCACGGGATGCGGATACGGCGGCCGGCAGGTTTTGGCAACGCGCGACGCGACGTGATTGCGGAAAGCATACTCCCCTCTTCCGTAACGAGAGGGGACGTTCATCTTCTTTCTTCGCGGAAAGGCCGCGAGACATTCGTTCGCGTCTCAGTGGCCAAATCCCTGTCCCTCTCGTGGATGTCTACTTCCACCTTGCGCAGATAAAACTTGGCCTTGGCTTCCATCTCGTCGTAGCGTTGTTTGAGATGGAACACGTTCGCGTGTTGCCGGTAATATTCGGCGTTATGCCCCCGTTGCTTTCCCGATTCCAGCTTTTCCAGCATTTCCTGTTCCGTCCTTAGGGCACTGTCCATCACGGCCAGCGTGTCCTGCGTCGCGAGAAGCTCGATGCTGTCCATCACGACAATGCCGGCGGTGCGGGCCTCAAAGGCCGTGGGGAAAGTTCTGCGCATGGACAGGATGCTGTCTTTGGCGGCGGCGTAGTTCCTTTCCGCCATCAAGGTTCGTGCGGCATCCAGCATGCGGCCCGCATATTCTTCTTCCTTATCCTCCCCGCCTGTACAGGAAAAGGCCATGACGGGAAGTAGCAAGATGTATGATGTTATTCTCATAGGCTTTTCGCAACGGATTCATCTTGCGAAAGTACCATTTTTTGGGGGAATAAATCAAGACGGTGCGCAAAAAAATCGTAATTTTGCATTTATTTTATGGTATTTTTGAGGAATGAGGAACTTGACGAGGGAAGATTTGACACGCTTGTTGGACAAGAGGATTTTCCGTCAGATATCGGAAGTGGCCGACGAGAAGGGCATGGAGTGCTACGTCGTGGGCGGATACGTGCGCGATCTCTTTCTGGAACGCCCCTCGCAGGACATCGACATCGTGACGGTGGGAAGCGGCATAGCCCTGGCGAAGGCGTTGGCCGACAAACTGGGACGGGGGGCGCGGCTGACCGTGTTCGCCAACTTCGGCACGGCACAAGTCAAGTCCCGGGAAACGGAGGTGGAGATAGCGGGCGCACGGAGGGAGAGCTACAGCCATGACTCGCGCAAGCCGGTGGTGGAAGACGGGACGCTGGAGGACGACCAGAAGCGGCGCGACTTCACGATTAACGCGCTGGCCGTATGCCTGAACCGGGAACGTTTCGGCGAGCTCGTCGACCCGTTCGACGGCACGTTGGACATGGAAGACCGCCTCATCCGCACGCCGCTCGACCCCGACATCACTTTCAGCGACGACCCCCTGCGCATGATGCGTTGCGTGCGCTTCGCCACCCAGCTGAACTTCCACATCGACGAAGAGGCGTTCGAGGCATTGGAACGGAACCGGGAGCGCATAAAGATCATTTCCCGCGAACGCATCGCCGACGAGCTGAACAAGATAATGATGACACCTACGCCCTCGAAAGGCTTCGTGGAACTGGCACGATGCGGCTTGCTGCCCCTCATCTTCCCCGAACTGGCGGCCATGGAGGGGGTGGAAAAGGTAAACGGGCGTGCGCACAAGGACAATTTCTACCACACGCTCGAAGTGCTCGATAACATTTGCCGCCGCACGGACAACCTGTGGCTGCGCTGGGCGGCACTCCTGCACGACATCGGCAAGCCGCGCACGAAGCTCTTCAATCCCGTGGCGGGATGGACTTTCCACAACCACAACTTCATCGGGGCCAAGATGGTGCCGGACATCTTCCGGAAGATGAAGTTGCCGATGAACGAGAAGATGAAGTATGTGCAAAAGATGGTGGAGTTGCACATGCGCCCCATTGTCATCGCGGACGATGAAGTGACGGATTCCGCCGTGCGCCGCCTGCTGTTCGAGGCCGGCGACGACATAGAAGACCTGATGACGCTTTGCGAGGCCGACATCACATCGAAGAACGTCCGGCGCAAGCAACGCTTCTTGGACAATTTCAAATTAGTACGCCGCAAGTTAGTGGATCTGGAAGAACGCGACCGGGTGCGCAACTTCCAGCCTCCGGTTTCGGGAGAGGAAATCATGGCGGTGTTCGGCCTGACGCCTTGCCGAGAGGTCGGTGTCCTGAAGAGCGCCATCAAGGACGCGATTCTCGACGGCATGGTGCCGAACGAGCATGATGCGGCCTACGGGTTCATGCTCCGACGGGCGGCGGAGATAGGACTTAAACCGGTCGGCGCGTCCGGGGATGGAGAAGAGCCGCAACCGCCCGTGAAGAATGAACCCTGACCTCCGGGCAAGAGCGTGCCCCCTGTCCCGACAAAATGCGGACACGCTTCATGAGATTGGGAGCCAGACAAATACAAAACGGTAAAGCCGACGGACGAGAACGTGAATCCGTTTGGCCGTAACCGGCTTTACGTTCGGAGCGGGACGAACTGCCGTCTTGCAGTGACTCTGTAACCGTCCGGAACAGGCCGCCTTGCCGGAACGAAAGAATCCCGCGGGGCATTCCCTTCATTTCCTGCGGAAGATACATTTTTCCGGGATTCGGGCAGATTTCCCACATCCGTCAGGCAAAAATATCCTTTTTTGCGCGGGTTCGGGATAAGAAAGTACATGAAAAAATCCGGCAATCTCGCATAATGTGCCCGGACACTAACTCCGTGGACAGCACCATGATACCCGTCCGCCACAATCCCATGCGGCGTTCCAACAAGATGTCCAAAGACATCGCCGCGGACGGCAGAGGCACGATGAGATGACGCCACGGCTTCACGCTTCGCCTCCTCTGCAACGGTCGCGCATCACCCCTGCATGTCATCCTGCCTCCGCCTGTCCCGGCTACCATTCCATCACGAAGTTTATTACACGGGGACGAAGTAATTTTGCGTCTGTCATTGTACTGTCTTCGGAATATAAGATGGGGTATTCCACTCCCCTACTCCTGTAGTTCTGCAAACAACAATGACTCACCCGATAGCTTCTGGTATCATGTTCAACGCTACGACTTCTCAACGTCTGAGAATATGGGAACGGCTCTTTTTCTTGTACGTTGCCTGATTCATTGACTAAATTACCCGGAAATTCAAGATTCACATATCCAAGTCAGAAGTTTGAGCCAGTAATTCTTCTACTTTCTCCTTAATGGCTTTCTTGATACTGCCATCGTAGAGTTTCTCGAAAGTCCCGGCATCATTCCAATCCTTATAATCAAAATCTTTATACCAGTCAAACCATGAAGAGGACTTGCCTTCTTTCATGCGCTCTCGTAACTTTTCCCTCACGAGATGTTGTTGTGGTATCTCTTTATCTTTGGCATCGTCGTGCCATATGCCATAAATCATGTGGCGAAAGCCATCCTTTATAAACTCGAACGCGATGTGGAAGTGTTTCCAAGAGGCTTTCCGGAAGAAAAAATGGCTGTCATGGACATGCCATGAACGGCAGAACCATTCATATTCCAAGGATAATTCTTCGGCTATCTCCTCTACTTGCCTCTTTAACTCTGTATTACAGATTTTGTTTAGTACTTCTTCGTGAACGTCTTTAATCTTAAACAAAGCGGCGACGTTTTCCTTAGTGGCAAACAGTTCCACCATTTTTTCTTTCGTTGTCTGTTCCATGTCTTGATAGGTGAGTTTTGCGATTAAATTATAGTATTGGGTTAATGTTTCCCTGACCGTTGGCACATCTGTGGCTTTTTCCTTGCAGAGGGAAATCCAAGGTAGGAGATTTTCATAACTGATACGGAAGAAGTCCTTTCCTTCCTCCATTGTCATCCCGTTCCCTGTGATAGATATCGAATCCGGTGAATGTCCGTCCAAAGTCAGGTAAAGAATCAAGTAGTTTCCTTTCCCGTATTTCCCGTCGGCAAATTTCTTATAGCGATAAAGTTGCCCCTCTTGATCGCCCGCGTATATCTTGTTCTCGATAATTACCGCTTTGTTGTTGCTGTCTTCCAACAGTATGTCCAAACGTCCATTGCCAATGAAATACTCGCTGTAAGCACGGATCTTGCCGACAGACTTTACGTCAACATACGATTTAACATGCGGTTCTATGACGTTATCGACGAACAAACGATAAAACGAATCCCCGCAACCATGCTTGCCTTCCGGGTTCAACAGTTCGGCCAAAAGTGCGGAATGGGTAGAGGCCTCATCGTCTTCGGCGCGCATTACCTCAAAGATGTTGAAAAATTCTCCGCGACGGAGTCTTTCTTCTTTCAACACTTTCTCTTCTTGCAAGATTGATTTTACTTTTTGTAACAGCTCTTCCATGGATAAACCTGTTTTTAAGAATACCTCTTTATTCTAATGACTCGATGACAAAATCGTTCAAGTCGGAAGGCCGTTCCTCATATAAGGATTGATCCGACCACCGTGCGATCCCAAACCCGACAGCAGGACTGCCTTTTCCGTCGGCCATGGATGTCACGCGGGCAAAGATAGCAATTCCTATTTTACCCCCCCCAAACGATTTTACTTGTTTTAACTCTGGTTTAACTTGCTTTTAACAGATAAGTCCTGACAGTATGATGTTTCATCGTAATCCGATCCCCGTCTTCGGGCAAGGCGTTCCCGCCGGAACCGCGAACCTCCGCGGGAGGGGCGGACAAGCCGTCGTCCCGCTCCCGATACGGGACATCTTCTTCTGACAATCTGTCATCCGTTTTCCCTCTTCCGCGAGCAGAATGAAAGGGAAAAGGCGGTTTCACGGTTTGCGGACTGCCGCCGGAAAACGCGAACCGGGAGCGGAAAGGGACGTTTTCGGATACATTTCTTCACGTTTCGGGCATCCGTTTAACACCCCTTCACCGAAAACAAGCGTTTTTCTCCGCAGAAAAATTTCCGTTCCTGCGGACGAAACACTTTTTTTGTCCGCAGGAAAATCCGGAAAGGTGCGGATTCCGGCGGATTTTCCTCCCGAAAACGGCAAAACGGACTGCGGAGAAGCCGTCTTTTTCTCTATTTGGAAGGAAAACGGGCGTTGGGTCGAAGTGTCGTTTTGCAAGGGAAACGCACTTCGCGCTTGCGCGTCCCCCGTCCGCGAGCACGGGAAACCGACATCCGCCGTGCTTTTTGGAAGCGGAAAGCCCTTTCCGGCTGACATTCCGTCTTCGGGAAACGGCGCGGGAATCGCGTATTTCCCGCGCCGCGCCGACAAGGGTGCGAATAAGCGATTCTCGCGAGGGCAGGATTGACATTTTGACAAAACGACAAGCGACGGAAAGCGCGTCGTTCGGATTGCAGACGGCAAAAGCGTCCGGGCGGTCAGCCGGGAGAGCCTTGCGAAAGGCGGCTTGCATCCGGAATGCTACGGGACGCTCCGCCGGTAACGGATGAAGGCGTTGCCGATGCTCCGCGCCAGACGTTTCTGCCCCTTGCGGGATTTCATGAACCGCTCCTCGTCGCGGTTGG
>CAYXQT010000032.1:0-4828 GCA_964466445.1 uncultured Paraprevotella sp.
ATTAGGGGAAACGTTCGGAGAACTCGCATTTCAGTGTTGAGAAATCGAGTTTCTCCTTTGGCCTTGGTTTATCTTGGCCTGTATTCTTTTCAAGAAAGAATTGTCCGGGTTGCCGAAGTCCGTGCTTCGATTTTGAATCTGCCCCGTTTTTCCTTCAAATGCCTCACAGTCTTGGACTTGTCCGCATTGGTGGGAATGACGCGGCACGGGACAAGAACTATCCCCGCACGCCGTTTAATCGGAGGGCGAACCGGCAAGTCCCGTTCTGAACTCGGACGGGGTCACTCCCGTGACTTTCTTGAAAAGCCTTGTGAAATAGGGTAAATGCCGATAATTTATAACTTTGAATAGGCGTGGAGAAAGACCGATTATTAGTTGGTTCATGAAACCGGGTTTAACGTTCAGTCCCCATGCCTTTACATCTAAAATTTGGATAGTTCATCGTAAAATATCATCAATCATTTAATTTATAGAACCCACCTTATAAAACCGAACTTCCACGCCTTTCGTCCGTCGAAAGTCAGTACCGTAAATATGATGCTGTCATTTTCTTGTATGCCGAGAGGGCGAAGGGGAAGGCTGGCATATACCGTGGTGGAATATGAATACGGGTCGCCGGGTTGCCGGTGGAAAAGTGACAAATGGTAGATTTTCCCCGTGGAGGAAAGCCGGACGGAATCCGTCCGGTATCCCCATTCCTGCGTACCGCCTTGTGTTTTGGGCGTGAGATGCAGGTTGAGGTAATCTCCACCGTTCCAAATGCCGACGACTGTCAACGGGTCGTCATTGTCCGATGGATCTTCCTTGGATTCCAAAATGTTGACTGTTTCGACCGTATAGACCTTGGCCACGGGATATTCCCCTTGGTATGCGGCTGTCACTTCGTAACCGCATACGAGACGGTAGGTTGCGTGGGGTTGCAAGCCTTGTATCGGACGGTTTATAATATATGTCTTCCCGTCATCGGTGACAAATCGCGTACCGTTCCCCTCCGCATCCGTATAAAGTTCGACGAATTCGGTCAAGAGTGGGGGATATACATAAAGATTATCCTCGTCGTCACCGCACGCCCCGCAACACAGACAACATATAAGAATCACGCAGGTTCTTTCCATTCCCGGCAAAGACAGGAAAAGAGGAATGCCCTTTTTTAATTCTAAAATCCTTTTCATATACTTTATTCCCTGCGAGCCGTTATATAGTTAAATACGGGATTGGCATACATCGTGAGCAAGCGTTCACGCAAAAAATCCGTGTCTGGGTTCGGTAGGGTCACTTTCTCCAAACGGTTTTCGATATAGGCTTCAAAACGTGCTTTCTCTTCCGATGTGTAACGCGCTGCGAAATCATTTGTTCCCCGTAACAAATCGGCGGCCGCATAATTCCCGGAATATAACTTGTAATTGCGGTGGATTTCCTTGTCGATATGGGAAGCCACAGCCTTGAACAGTTCCGCCTTTGACATGCCGGCGGGCAATGTGTCCAACCACCCGTTCAGTGGGCCGGCCACACGGAAACATATCCGTCCCTTGTATCCGAAGATGCCAGTCCGCATGTTCACCAAGTCATCTGCCGGACTCTTCCTGAACCCTTCGGCATCTCGCTTCTGTTGGAACTCCTGTGCTTTCAGGTAATCGCAAGGGTCGTATTCGTATGAAAGCGTGACCGGTACGAGATTCAACTGCTTCAGACGGTCGACGGCACTTCCTTTTCCTCCCATGGCCATCATCTTGAGGAGGGAATACTGCGTGCGGTCGTCAGAATCTTTGGCACGCCCTTGGCGTTGAGCAATCCAGATATTCTCGTGCTTCGTGTCGATGGCATAATGCATGTAGCGGCTCAGCAGTATGCTGGAAACCAGCATTTGACGCAAGCCTACGGAGCGTCGCACGATGAAAGACTTGTCCACCCTTACCAGTTTCTCAATCCAGGGGCGTATCAAAAGGTTGTCGCCGATGGCGATTTCCATTGTGTTGCCGAAACCGTTGTCCAACAGGCTGATGGAAAGGAGGGCGGAATCCATGACGATATCCCGATGGTTGGTGATGAAAGTATGGACTGCTTGTTTGTCCACCGATTGGCTGTTCTCCAGAACCAGCCCGTCGCTGCACTTGTCCACGATGCGATGGAGCAAGGGATAGAAGAACACTTGCTGTACTTCCAGATTAGTCCGGCAACGGCGGAGGCGTGCGGAAGCCACTTCGTAAGGAATCTCAGGCAGCACTTGCCTTGTGGCAGCTTGGAATTCGGGGTCGGCTATCAGCTCTTCAAAGACGGCGGGAAGTTCCTCCGGGTCGTATGGACGGATTTCATCGAATTCTTCAGGCGTACGCATAAGCAGATAAATTTGGTCATGACAGCTTGTTTTCGATGATGTCGGCCAACACGTCTTTCATTTCCATGCCGGCCGCCCGCACTTGTTGGGGGATGAAGCTGGCTTGGGTCATGCCGGGCGTGGTGTTGACTTCCAACAAGTTGATTTTTTCCCTTACTTGTCCTTCCTTGTCTACGGGATGCGTGATGATGTAGTCCACCCGGACGATGCCGCTACATCCCAATATGTCATATATCGTAGTGGTGATGAGGCGCACGCGCCAGGCGGTTTCCTCTTCTATCCGTGCTGGCGTGATTTCTTTGGCTTGCCCGCCATATTTGGCATCATAGTCGAAAAATTCATTGCCGGTTACCACTTCGGTGATGGGGAATACCACTTCTTTCCTTTTGGTCTTATAACATCCGCAAGTGATTTCCGTCCCTTCCATGGCCGCTTCCACCATCACCTCGTCGCTTTCGCGCATAGCCTTGAGGATGGCCTCGTGCATTTGGCCGGTGCTTTTCACCTTCGTCACCCCGAAACTTGAACCGCCCGCATTGGGCTTGACGAAGCAGGGCAAACCGATTTTCCCTATGATTTCTTCTTCGGAAAACTGATGTTTGGTGTTTTTACGGACAAGGAGGCTCTCGCTGACACTGACCCCGAATCCTTTCAAATATTGGTTCAGAGTGAACTTATTGAAAGTCATGGCTTCCACGAGGACACCGGATGTGGAGTAAGGCAAACGGATGAGGTCGAAATACCCTTGCAGGATTCCGTCCTCGCCCGGAGTGCCGTGTATGGTGATGTAGGCGAAGTCAGGCCGGATACGACTATCGCCCTCGACGAAGCTGAAGTCGTTGCGGTCTACGTGGGAACGGCTTCCGTCTTTCAAGCGGGCTTCCCATGCCATGCCCTTGATTTCGATGATATAAACTTCATATCTTTCCTTGTCGAGGAAAGAATAGATTCCTTCGGCACTCCGGATGGAAACGTCATGCTCGGAGGAATCCCCCCCGGCTACAATTGCAATTGTCTTTTTCTTTTTCGTCGATGTCATAATCAGCTCTTGTCGATGTTTATTCCATGTCCTTGTTCGCGGCGTATCTGCGCCACCGTTCCAATAACGCCGTGATGTCCGCTGGGAAATCCGAAGTGAAATTCATTTCTTTTCCACTGCGCGGATGTATGAACCCTAATGTCCGCGCATGGAGTGCTTGGCGCGGACATACGGCGAAGCAGTTCTGTATGAACTGCTTGTATTTGCCGGATTTGATGCCTCGCAGGATTTCGTTCCCCCCATAACGTTCATCGTTGAAAAGCGGATGGCCGATATGTCTCATGTGAGCCCGGATTTGATGGGTGCGTCCGGTTTCCAACCTGCATTCCACGAGCGTGACATAGTTGAATTTCTCAATCACGCGATAATGCGTAATGGCATGTCTCCCTATTTCGCCGTCTGGAGGAAACACTGCCATTTGCATCCGGTCTTTCGGGTGGCGGGCGATGTTGCCCTCGACACGTCCTTCATCCTCCTGAAAACTACCCCAGACCAATGCGATATACTGCCTTTTGGTGGTTTTGTTAAAGAACTGTCTGCCAAGGTGGGTTTTGGCATCGGCGTTTTTGGCTATCACGAGAAGCCCGGAAGTGTCCTTGTCTATGCGGTGTACCAATCCTACCGCAGGGTCGTCCGGGTCATAGCCGGGATTGTCTTTGAGATGCCAGGCGATGGCATTGGCCAGTGTGCCGGTATAGTTTCCACAACCGGGGTGCACCACCAAGCCCGCGGGTTTGTTCACCACAATCAAGTCTTCGTCTTCGTACACAATATCGAGGGGAATGTCTTCCGCGACGACTTCGTTGTCATATTTGGGACGGTTCAGGAGAATGACGATTTCATCGAGCGGTCTCACCTTATGACTGCTTTTCACCGGTCGCCCGTTCACGAGGATGAACTCCTGTTCAGCCGCCCGTTGCAACCGGTTGCGCGACATGTTGCATAGATGTTCCATCAGAAATTTGTCTATTCTCATCGGCTTTTGCCCGCTGTCCGCTGTCAAGCGGTAGTGTTCATACAATGGCAAGTCCTCTTCACCGGATTCTTCGCCTGTAAACGGAATGCCGTTCGGCATCAATCCACCTTTGTCGTAGCTACCGTCCGTATCCATCATGCCATGAGGCGTGCGTTAAAAATCATTCGAGTTCGTGACATCCGGACTTTCGTCGTGAAGCTCTTCTTCCGCGGCGGAGAGGGTGTCGCCGCCGGAAACGCTGAGCGAATCATCGCCAAAGATTCCGCTTCCTACTTGCAGGGTCAACTCGGCATCGATAGGGATACGGTCGCCTCCGAAGATGTTTTTTCCGCGAAATTTTACGCCATACACCCAATCTCTTTCGCCATCCACGTGTTCACACGGAGTGAGTTTGAATCCCATGGCCGTTAACCGGGCTTCGGCTTCGCGCAGGGAACTGTTGTCGGCAATGTCCGGCATCGGAAGGGTCGGAGTACGT
>CAYXQT010000032.1:4928-16667 GCA_964466445.1 uncultured Paraprevotella sp.
TTCGCGCAGGGAACTGTTGTCGGCAATGTCCGGCATCGGAAGGGTCGGAGTACGTATGGTATTGATGGTCAGGCAGATTTCCCGTCCGGGCTTCACTTGGCTGTCGCTGGCCGGAGTTTGTTCCAATATGGTACCGGAAGGCAACGTTTTATTGTATCCGGAATCCGTGACGACAGCCGCCAGACCCTGCCTTTCCAAGGCTTGGCACGCATCGTATACACGCATGCCTTTTACATTCGGCACGGTGATTTCCACCCCGTGCATAGTGTAATGTTCCAGCCCGATTTTAACGCCGACGGCGATGGTTATCATGGTTAAAAACATAGCCAGCAGATTCACCCAGATGATTTTGCCCGTCAGTTTCCTGAAGAATTCTTTTATGGTCATTGCGAGTACCCGTGTAAATTCCGGAATCAAAGATACTAATAAAAACAAGAAAGAAGCAAGGGCTTCCTTACTTCTTTCCATTTCCTTCGGGAAAAGACGCTCGTGGCTTATTTGCCGTGCCTTTCATCGGATACGGTAAGTTTCTTGCGGCCTTTAGCGCGGCGTGAAGCCAATACCCTACGACCGTTTTTCGTGGACATTCTTTCCCGGAAGCCGTGCTTGTTCTTTCTCTTCCTGTTGTGGGGTTGAAAAGTTCTTTTCATCGTTATATCCTGTTTTTACTTGTCCGATTGGATTCGGTATGCAAATTTAGGCACTTTTTTTAAATTAAGCAAGGGGGAAGCCATTTTCCACCGAAACTTTTGTGTTTTCCCTTTTTTCCATTAACTTTGCAGGACAGACGGAAGCGCACACCATATTATATATTATAAGAACGAATCAACAAAGCAAGATTTTTATGATTAACGCTCAAGACATTAAAAAGGGTACTTGCATTCGTATGGATGGCAAGTTGTATTTCTGCATCGATTTCCTGCATGTGAAACCGGGTAAGGGCAATACTTTCATGCGTACGAAGTTGAAAGACGTGGTCAGTGGCTATGTAATCGATCGCCGTTTCAACATCGGCGAGGCCTTGGAAGACGTGCGTGTAGAACGTCGTCCTTACCAGTATCTTTATAAGGAGGGCGAGGATTACATCTTCATGAATCAGGAGACGTTTGAGCAGATACCTATCGCTAAGAGTCAGATTAACGGCGTGGATTTCATGAAAGAGGGTGAAAACGTGGATGTCGTTTCAGACGCTTCGACCGAGACCGTGCTTTATGTCGACGTGCCAATCAAGGTGGTGCTGAAGATTACTTATACCGAACCGGGGCTGAAAGGCGACACGGCCACCAACACGCTGAAACCAGCCACCGTGGAAACCGGTGCGACGGTGCGCGTGCCTTTGTTCGTGAACGAGGGCGAGATGATAGAAGTCGATACGCGCGACGGCTCATACATAGGACGTGTGAAGTAAGGGAAGATATTTTAATTTTGATGGCGGAAAGTGAATAATAAAGTTTTTGTGCTTTGTTGTTCACTTTTTGTTACTTTTGTCTGGGAAAGCCGAAGCGAATCCTGCTCCGGACGCGGCTGAAAAGCAGGATGTCTAATGAGAGCTCGTTTCTCGTGGGCGGGTTGAAACAATGAAATATTCTCTGATTATACCGGTTTTTAATCGTCCCGAAGAAGTGGATGAACTGTTGGAAAGCCTTGTCGGACAGACTTTCACAGACTTTGAGGCGGTCGTGGTGGAGGATGGTTCTTCCCGTCCGTGCCGCGATGTGGTAGAGAAATATGCCGGGCGTTTGCCGGTGAAGTATTATGGCAAGTCGAATTCCGGACCGGGCTTGACCCGCAACTACGGGGCGGAACGCAGTAACGGTGAGTATCTGATTGTGCTGGATTCGGATTGTGTGCTCCCGCGGGGGTATTTGCAGGCTGTGGAAGACGAGTTGCAACGCGAGCCGGCCGATGCTTTCGGCGGCCCCGACCGGGCGCATGAGTCTTTCACGGACGTACAAAAGGCCATCAGCTATGCCATGACTTCGTTCTTTACCACAGGAGGCATACGGGGAGGAAAGAAGAAAATGGACAAGTTCTATCCGCGCTCTTTCAACATGGGAGTGAAAGCGGAGGTCTACCGTCGGCTGGGAGGCTTCTCCAAAATGCGTTTCGGCGAGGACATCGATTTCAGCATCCGGATATACGATGCGGGGTACAGCTGTCGCTTGTTCCCTGAAGCATGGGTGTGGCACAAGCGGCGCACGGACATGAGAAAGTTCTTCAGACAAGTGCACAATTCCGGTATTGCACGTATTAACCTGTATAAGAAGCATCCTGAATCGCTGAAACTGGTACACTTGTTGCCCATGATGTTCACCGTGGGGACGTGTGGCCTGCTACTGGCCGCTCTTGTAGGATGGGTCGGCTCGGTCTGGGTCTTCCAGATGACCCACGGTTATGCGTATGCCGTGGAGATGCCGGGTTTGACGCGGTATGCGACTGTGCTCCATGCCATGTCGTGGGTGCCGTTGTTGCCATTGCTGTTGTTCGCCCTGCTGATTTGTACGGATGCCACGGCGGCTAACCGCAGTTTGAAAATCGGCGTGCAGGCGGTGTGGGCTTCGTTTGTCCAGTTGGCGGGTTACGGTACGGGCTTCCTCCGCGCATGGTGGCGGCGTTGCGTGTGCGGCAAGGATGAATTTGCGGCTTTCGAGAAGGATTTCTATGAATGAAGATATGGAGACGGCGAAACTGAACATCAAGCAATGGGCCGAGGACGACCGCCCCCGCGAGAAAATGATGCGGAAGGGGGCTTCGGCACTGAGCAATGCCGAACTGCTGGCTATCCTCATCGGATCGGGCAACGTGGAAGAGTCTGCCGTGGGTTTGATGAAGCGTGTGATGACGGATTGCGACAACCGTTTGAGGACGTTGGGGCGCATGTCATTCGAAGAACTGACTGGAAATGTGGAGGTGTCGGACAAGGATACCGGAAAGAGAAAGATGGTGCGCCGTTACAAAGGATTGGGCGAGGCCAAGGCTGTGACCATAATGGCCGCATGCGAGCTGGGACGCCGCCGGATGGAAGAAGAGATGGTGAAACTGCCCTCCATCCATTCCAGTGTGGATTTGTACCATTATTTCCTGCCGCAGATGCAGGACTTGTTTCACGAAGAATGTTATGTGGTCTTGATGAACCAGGCTTGCCGCATCATGGACAAAGTGTTAGTGAGCAAGGGCGGACTGACAGAAACGGCAGTCGACATCCGTTTGATTTTGCGCGAAGCCTTGTTGCGCCGTGCGCCCGTCATCGCGCTATGCCACAACCATCCGTCGGGTCAGGTACGTCCCAGCGCGGAAGACGACCGTCTGACAGGACAGCTTCAGAAAGCCTGCCGGATGATGAATATCCGTCTGCTGGATCATGTCATCGTGGCCGAAAGCGGTTTTTACAGTTATTGCGAAGAGGGGAAATTAGTATAACAAGATAAGCAAGAGCCATATATGGAAGAAGGAAAGGAAATGCCGGAGAAGCTACAGGTGGAAGAAAAAGTGGTTGAGATGCTCAAGACGGTATACGATCCCGAGATTCCCGTGAATGTGTACGACCTCGGACTGATATATGAGATAGATTTGGCGGACGACTATGCCTTGAGCGTGGACATGACGCTCACGGCTCCGAATTGTCCGGCCGCGGATTTCATCGTGGAGGACGTGCGTCAGAAGCTGGAGAGTATAGAGCAGGTAAAGTCGGTGGAGGTCAACTTGGTGTTTGAGCCCGAGTGGGACAAGGACATGATGACCGAGGAAGCCAAAATGGAATTGGGATTTTTGTGATGAAAAGCGTATATTTCCTTTCGGATGCCCATTTGGGATGCCGCTCTATCCCGCACGGTCGCACACGGGAACGTCGGTTGGTGCGCTTTTTGGACGGCATCAAGGACAAGGCTTCAGCGGTCTACCTGTTGGGAGACATCTTCGACTTCTGGTATGAGTATAAAATGGTAGTGCCCCGCGGCTACACCCGTTTACTTGGCAAACTCAGCGAATTGACCGACCGAGGCGTGGAAGTGCACTTCTTCACGGGCAACCACGATATCTGGTGCGGCGATTACTTGGTGAAAGAATGTGGCGTAACGTTGCACACTGAACCGGTGGCAGTGGAGATAGGTGACAGGGTGTTCATGTTGGCGCACGGCGACGGGCTGGGCGACACAGACCGCAAGTTCCGTTTGCTGAGATTCATCTTCCATAACCGTTTCTGCCAGTGCATGTTTTCTTGCATTCATCCCCGTTGGGCTGTGGATCTCGGCTTGTCCTGTGCGGCCCATAACCGTCTGAAGCATGGCGTAGAGAAAGACAACTCTCCGTATATGGGCGAAGACAAGGAGTATCTTGTCCGTTTTGCCAAGGAGTATCTGAAGACCCATTCCGAAATCAATTATTTCATTTTCGGCCATCGTCACATCGAACTGGACTTGATGCTGACCCGTTCGAGCCGCATCTTGATTCTGGGAGACTGGATTACGCAGTTCACTTACGCTGTGTTCGACGGGGAGAACTTGTTTATGGAGAACTACGTTGAGGGCGACACTTGCCTGTAACTCTTGCGACGTGCCTTAGCCGCTTTCCGGCAGTCGGTTTGCAGAAATCAGAATCTTTTCTGCACCGTTCGAGAAGTAATCCCCCGCAGGATAGGGGACGGATTTCAGCCGATAGGAAAATCGGCATCTCTGCAAAAGAAAATAGAAGTCCCTTAATTGGTCGTCCCTCAATAAGCCGTTTTCTTATGCAACCAGAAAAACATTCACGGCGTATATTTTGTTCTTGTGTTTTGTAGTTTTACTACAATAATCACGGTTATAATTTGCTATATGGGGTTTTATTTGTACCTTTGCCCCGTGTAACAGATAAATTCAACGATTATGATAGCAGAATTCACCATTGAAAATTTCTTCTCGATAAAGTCACCGCAAAAAATAAGTTTTGAGCCTACAACAGACGCTTTTATGTCTGACGAATATTCGTATGAAGTAAAGGAAGGGATCAGGTTGCTGAAAGTCGGGATCATTTATGGTGCCAATGCTTCCGGCAAAACCAATATCTTGAATGCCATTGACTTTTTCAGGATGCTTGTGCTACGGATGCCCAAAGATCGGAATGAGAAAACCGGGGTTGTTCCTTTCATGTTGGATGATACCTCAAGGAATGGAAAGACGAAGATGTCTATGGTGTTCTATATCAATCAGTCGAAGTATATCCTTACTTTTGAACTTGACACAAAATATATCCATTCCGAGACGCTGATTGTTTATGATTCCATTCGCCCGACCAAACTGTATAGCCGCAGTTATGACGCAACAACAGATTCCACGACAATAGATTTCGGCGTAAATCTGAAAATGCCGCGGAAGAGCAAGGATGTGATTTCCGGCAACACCATCAATAATTGCAGTGTGCTTGCCGCATTCGGCAAAAGCAATGTGGAACGCACCAAGATGAATGATGTATATGACTATTTTGCCAAGCAGGTAAAAGAGATGTTGGAGCCGGGCATGTTGCTTTCGAAATATGTCAAATCACGATTGAAAAAAGACGGGACTGGAGATTTGAAGAAGTTCATTATAAACTTCCTGAAAGCATCCGACTTCAACATAGAAGATGTGGTATTACGCGAAGAAGAGGAATTGATTACCCCGGAATTGGAACAACTGATTCAGAACGCCCCTATCGCCAACGATGCAAAAGCCGAAATGCTCAGAAAGGGGAAAATCACAAATACGGAATTGACATTCAAGCATAAGGCGGGCGGGAAACTCTATGACTTGTCCGAAGAATACGAATCCAATGGGACAATGAGGTTCTTGGGCATGGCGGTGATTCTGAATTTCCTGTTAAAGACCAATCAGTTTGTCTCCATTGATGAAGTCGAAACAAGTATTCATTACGAGTTGCTGGCTTATTTCATAAAAGTCTTTTTGGCGAATAGTGAAGGGACATCGCAGATGCTGCTGACGACGCACGACATCAATCTCCTCAACGAGGATTTCATTCGCCGTGACACGATATGGTTCACCGACAAAGACGAACTCGGCGAGACTAAGATTGTGCGTCTTTCTTCTCTCGGGCTGCATAAAAATCTATCTCCTTATAACGCCTACAAGCAGGGGAAATTAGTAAAGTTGCCGTTCCTTGGCAGTCAGTATATCAACCTGAACGACTGATGATATGGGACGGACGGTGACGAAAAGCATAGCCATCATAGGCGAAGGAGAAACCGAATGGTTCTATTTCGACTCTTTGAGGGTGGCGTGCCGCTATCCTTTCAAGGTCGCGCCGGATTTTCCGCAACACAGCGACATCAATCATATTCTGAAATTGGTAGAGTCCTAATCTGAACAAGCAGTATGATTTTATCGTATGCCTATTCGATATGGATAGGTTATACCAGTTTCCCTCTGAAATGCAATCGTATCAGCGGGTAGAAAGACAGTATGGCGCAAAGAAGTATGCCGGAAGGGGGAAGGGTGATATTTGTGAAAACGAATCCATGCACTGAATTTTGGTTCTTGCTTCACTTCTTGCCTAATGTGGTCTGTCGGCGATATGAAAGTTACGAACAACTGCTTCCCGAATTGCAGAAATATATGCCGGGCTATGAAAAGACGAAACGATATTTCAAACGTACCAACCTCTACCAATACCTGACGGAGAATGGGGATTTGGAACGGGCAATGTCAAATTCAGAAAAGTTGTGCCAACTCTGCCAAGAATCGCCGAAGGATTTGATGGCATACTCTGAGATACATAGGGTGATAGGATTGCTGAACATATTAGTTACAAGATAATGAAACTGGGCGTTTCACGGATGTCGGGCAAGATGGCGCACCGTTTGAGGGAGTGCGAAAAGAAAAGTAAGTTTTAACGAGGGCAAGAGTATGATGCTTGCCCTCGTTTCCTTTCACATTGGTTTAATCATAGATTCGATAAAGGCGATTTCGCCCTCGGTCAAACCATACTTGGCATAGAGTTGGCGGTCGATGTCGGCAATAGATTGCGACCAGTCTATATCGCTCTCCGAGGTGAAGTCTTGGAGGGGGATGAAGCGAAAGACATCTTGCGAAACTTGCATAGTGCCTCTACCAAAGAACAACAAGACTCTGAAGAATCCTGTCTTGAGATACTTATCGCAATTCATTTGTTCTTCCTCATTATCAAATGGACCTATCACCAAAAATGTTCACTGCATACAACTCCAGGCGTTGCTATGATTATTTCAGGAGGGCACATGGCATTTGTAGAATATGCCTTAGAAATAAAGAGTTTGTATTTGTTTATCCAAAGTTGATTCTTTTTTATTGCATCAGCCTTTATATATCCAGTAGTACGTCGAGCCCCTCCTTTTATTCCATAAACACCCCAAACCAATACAGAATTAGGGAACGGCTCCTCACTCAAAGAATATTCGAGATAACCTGATTTATTATTGAAAATATCTGTGTTTATACCAAAAGGTTTACGAGCAGATACGATGTCACCGAAAGACTTCCCGAAGATGCTTTAACAATAAAACTTCCTCTTCTTATCTCGTATCACAATATCTGTTTTGCCATCAGACAATGAACGTGTTTTAGTAAATGATTGGCCATTTGCAGGATGATATGTGTATTTGACTAGACCATTGTGAAATTCATCTCGTAAGAAATAACATATTCCTGACGGATGTCCATGACGATGAGAACTGCATAATAGCACATCATCACAATAAAAAGCAGAAATACGATTTGACTATACTGCATAGCTGTAATTATATAGAGGTGGTAATAGTGAAGATTCACACTGTAAGGGTAAGAAACGTAGCCCTAACTTCATTCCCCCCCCCGACTTTCCAAATGATTCTTTCGTTCGATGTCATGGGTATAGAAGAGTACGTTGTGCTCTTCAACTACAATATGCCCTTTGGATTTCAGCCTGAAACGAAGGCGTACCTTAGCCCGATTGGAAACCACTTTGAGTTGTGTGATAGGTTCCAAAACAAAGATTACCCGTCTTCGTTCCCGACGAATCATATCCACACGAATACGGGAGGCTACTTGATAGCTTTCTGCTTTGGTACGTTTCAAGCCCAGTTTGGTAGCGATACGACTCACGCTCATCTTAGAGATGCCTAGTTCCTTAGCCATTTCAGCGAAGGAACATTGTTGGAAGTGGTTACGCACATGAGCAGCACGTTCCATCCACTGCGATTTTGCAATCTTGCTCAATCCCAATTTACGAGCTTGATTCTTGACGGCAGTTTCACTCATTTGCAGACAGGTTGCGGTATAGGCAGTTGTTTCTACAGAATAGAACTCCGAAAGAGCATTCAGCATCTTATCGGTCCATTTGGTCTTTCTCATGTCATTCATCTTAGAAGTTCGTAAACAGGGATTTCTTCTCTCGACGATATTGGGCCAACTGTTGAAGATAATTCTCGAAGAAGGATTGTACGATGGCATTGACCAAATCACTACGACATCAGTTATGAATGTTGCAATCATCCAAGGAATCTGCCAAGTCACAATCGAGTTTACAGACCAATCGGTTGCTTTTGTCTTCCTGCTCGTCAGCGGATTCTAAGTAGCCCATGAAATCGTTCCAACAATTGTCGGTGATTTCCAATTCAACTGTAGTTTCATCAGGAACTACAACAGTTGTCTTCATTTGTTGAGTAGGTTCTTCAACATCTTTTTTGGGCTTGCCCAAGAAGAAATCAGAATCGTTAATATCTTTGATAAGGTCGTCTATTTGAGGAATATCATTAGTCATCGCTATTATTCGTTTGAGGGTTATGAATTTTGTGAATTATCATTAGTAAGATCATTGGCTACTTCTTCTGAAGATTATTCTATAGTTTCTTCTTCCTAAGCATCTTCTGCGCTACAATCAGGTTCTTGAACCCCTCTCTGTTGCTCCTTTTTCTTCTTCTCCGGTTTAGGAATCACGTTTTCGGTAAGTTGTATTCCTGTAAGGGCTGTTTCTCGAATCGGATTGAGCGTATTGAACATGCTGAGATAGATTTTATCAAACATAAGTGTAACAATAGTAGCTTGCATCTCTAATACTACCATGGTACTGAATCGTTCCATATCAGCACGCTTAGGTATTTTGGGAGTAACATAACCGTAATTGGAGAAGGTATCTCTGGTGTTGTCCTAAATAATCAGCTCAGAACGTTTGCCGACTCTACCATCATTCAAGTTGGGGATGATGAAGAGCTGTGCTTTCATGCAATCACCAACAGCTTTTCGCAACCAATCCACAAACATGAGAAGACTGGCAGTTGATGGCACAGTCACAAGATTGTAATGAAATGGCACAACAATTATATCCGTATTGACGAACATGGGAACTAGTCCTTCGGCTTTCAGACTGCCAGAGGAATCCATCAATACCACGTCAATTTCATGATTGTATGCAGTTTCTCCATCAAGGAGGTCATCATTTCCTTATCATTGGTTTCATAAGCCCATACCTCATAGGGCATCTGCTGTTCACCATATTTTTTTGATGTCAGCTGTACGACATTTCATAATGGAGTACTGGAAGTCGCAATCAATCACGACCACACGCACACCATTCGTCACCAAGTAGTTGGCGAAGATAACGCAGAGGGTCGTCTTACCGACACCTCCTTTTTGGTTGGCGAATGTTACATAATAGGAGTCTGTATCATAGTTCCTCAATCTATTTTGATTCACCGACAAATATGTGAGTGGTGTTACCTGAGAAACGAAATACACAACACTTTTGTGTTTTGGGTTGAATAAAACCTTGATATAAGAGTAGCATTAGCCAAAGGATGAGAGTAGATAAAAGCCGAAAAGGTTACAACAGAAAGTCCATCGAAATTGTTTATCTAAAAATACCCCACACAAATGAAAATACTCTTTGAAAAATCACCAAATTCGGTAACTTCTATGTACCTTTGCAACAACAAATAGCATTCACCGCATGAAAGTAATATTCAAGGATGAAGTTTTGTTGGAATTGTAAGAGGCAGGTAAGACCAAAGATAAGAGGTACAAGAACTTTTGCAAAAACAAGAAGTTTATAGAAGGATATACACGTGCTGTCAAAACGATGCACGATGTGGAGTCCACAGCAGATTTGAAACTATTTAGTTTTCTGCATTATGAAAAGCTAAAGTACCAAGTGGAGCAGCGAAGTTCTGTTCGAATTGTCAATGGTATGGTAGAACGCCTTCTGTTTACAGAAACCGACGATGGCATCGAAGTAGAACTCATTGAAATAGATAGCACACATTATGGCAACAAGAAGTAACAATCCAGTTCCTGTTAGGGCAATACACCCAGGAGAAATCCTACGTGAAGAATTGCAGGAACGCGGTTTAAAACAAAAAGATTTTGCCCAGCAAATAGGTGTACAACCCACGCACTTAAACGCATTCATTAAGGGTAAGCGCAACCTAAATGAAAATTTAGCGATGAAGTTGGAAGAGCATTTAGGAATACCTTTTAAGGTCTGGATGAATCTCCAAAATAGTTATACGTATGATTGTAAAGCTATTGAGCAGCGTAGTATTGAGGAGCAGGAAGCCTTAGCGTTTGAAGAAGAATGCTCTAAAATGCTAAACCTAAAACATCTGTACAAGCATCTTCTTTGTCCTTTTACAACTGTCATTGATAGAGTGAAATGGATAAAAGACTTATTCCCATTTAATCTTTTAACTGTACAGGAACAAAAACTACAAGTAGCAGGTCTCTACAAGCATAGCGAAAAAGTACAAATAGATGAGAAAAATATGCTCACTTGGCTTGTTCTTAATTGGCTGACCATTTCACAGATTTCAACTATCAATAGCTATGAACAGGGAAATGCCTTGAAAGCTGCAAAAGAAATTGCTTCCATGGCCAACCAAAGAAGAATGAATGTAAATAGCATTAAGCATTGCCTTCAGAACTATGGTATCTCTTTAGCTGAGGTTCAGAAACTAGACAAGGCACCGATTGATGCTTATTCTACGATGGCCAATGGACATCCAACCATCACTGTGACCTATCGTTACAATGATATGGATAAACTATCCTTTGATATTTTGCATGAACTTTGCCATATTGATCGACATCTATCTGATACTCAAAAGGCATTCATTGCCATTGAAGGTGTAGAGTACTCCTCTGATTCAAGAGAGAAAGAAGCCAATGAATTTGCTAGAAATGCCCTCATTCCGGAAGCCATATGGAATGAGATTTTAAAGGTAGGCTGTACTAGTCTTTCTCCTCATAAAATTGTGAAGACTATAGCAACAGCGGCAGAACGATATGGCATTAGCTCATCTATTGCCATATCAAGGTATAAGCATGATACCAACTGGTACAAAACATCAGCATACCGTTCTCCTAAGATATTTGCCTGACATTCATAGAGTCCTCTTGTCATTGCGATAAGAGGACTTTTTATCTCTTCAGAGAACGATCGTCATCAATTTCATCGTAATTTCCCTTTTGACCAACTTCCCATTCACGCTTTTCACTTTGACTACCACCACCGCTATCTTTGAACTTAGGTAACGTGAGTTCGATATAAGGTTCATAATAATCTGCTGAATATTATGAACATAGCGATAAAAGCATTAAATTTATAGTGGAAAATCAAACATTTAAGCGGTTATCACTATGTTCACAGAGGCTAAAATTACAGAGATTTATTGTATTGCAGATGATTTCTGCAAGAAATTTGCGTCATTACAGGCAAAATTCATGCTCGAGGATAAGAAAACCAAGCACCGTAATAAACCCA
>CAYXQT010000033.1:0-16646 GCA_964466445.1 uncultured Paraprevotella sp.
GCGTTACTCCTCTCGGCCGCACCTTCCTACGCGCTCCCCGCCGGGGATGCGGCAGAAGACAGCACCCGGGTGAAAGACATCGAAGAGGTCGTCATCGTGTCTTCGCCCAAGGAAAACGGCAAGTTGCGGCAGGCTCCCGTCTCCGTATCCCTTTTCGACCGCGCGGCATTGGACTGCCGGCACGCCGCCTCGCTGAAAGAACTTTCCGCTTTCGTGCCGAACTTCTACATGCCGGACTACGGAAGCAGCCTGACCTCGGCGGCCTACATCCGGGGCGTGGGCTCACGCATCAACACCCCCGCCGTAGGCTTGTATGTGGACAACGTGGGGTATGCCGACAAAAGTTCCTACGACATCGAGCTGACTGACGTGGAGCGCATAGACGTGCTGCGCGGGCCGCAAGCCACGCTGTACGGGCGGAACGCCATGGGGGGAC
Source organism: uncultured Paraprevotella sp. (assembly GCA_964466445.1). Lineage (GTDB taxonomy): Bacteria > Bacteroidota > Bacteroidia > Bacteroidales > Bacteroidaceae > Paraprevotella. Next base: position 437 of record CAYXQT010000033.1, read on the forward strand.
TGCTCCGCGTGTTCACCCGCAACCCGCTCCACTACCAGGGCACGGACATCCGCATGGGGACTTCGGTAAAGGACAAGGGCTATCAGGTGTCGGCATCGCACTACCGGAGGGCGGGCCGCAGAACGGCATACGCCCTGAGCGGATTCTACAGGCAGTCGGAAGGGTTCTTCGAGAACGCCACCCGGCACGAGAAGGCAGGAGGGAGCGAAGCGGGAGGGGGGCGCGGGCGCGTCGTCTGCCTGCCGGCAGAGGGCTGGAAGGTAGACTTCTCCGCCGATTACTCGTACCGCGAGGATTGCGGCTATCCCTACCGCTATCTGGGCGCGGCCGAAGGAGAAGAGCCTCGCCCCGGCCTCATAGGCCGCATCCTCCACAACCGCCCTTCGTTCTACCGGCGGAGCCTGCTGAACGGAAGCCTCAACGCGCAATACACTGCCGACAGGTTCGTGCTGTCGTCCGTCACGGCTTACCAGAACCTGAACGACAACATGACGCTCGACCAGGACTTCACGGAAGCGGACTATTTCAGCCTGACCCAGAAGCAACGCATCAACTCCTGGAGCGAAGAGCTGACTTTCAGAAGCCACGGCAACCGCCGTTGGGAATGGGTCGGGGGCGTCTACGCCACGCACCAGGCCCTGCGCACGGGAAGTCCGGTATCCCTGACCCGCGAGTTCATGAACACCGTGTTCGACAAGGCCAACGCCGCCATCAGTCCGATGGGAATGGGACTTTCGTTGGACATGCCCGTCTCCCCTTACGTGGCCGACGGGGCTTTCGACACCCCGTCCACCGGCCTTGCCGCCTTCCACCAGAGCACATTCAACGACCTGTTCGGGGCGGAGGGGCTGAGCCTCGTGGCCGGACTGCGCGTGGAATATGAGAAGACGGGGCTGGACTACGACTACGGCGGCCGTTTAGACTACGGCGTGGAACTCACCTCGCCCATGATGCCGCTCGTCCTCGACGGCCTGTCGGACGACAGCCGTTTCCGGGGCAGTCTGAGGCACGACTACGTGCAGTGGTTGCCCAATGTGGCCTTGCAGTACCGCTTCTCGGCGCAAAACAACGTGTACGTCAGTTGGAGCAAGGGCTATCGCAGCGGAGGGTACAACGTGCAAATGTTCAGCGACCTGGTGCAGGGGGACTTGAAAAGCCGGATGATGTGCTCCGTCCGGGACAAGGCGGCGGAGACGCTGGACGGGCCGGCCTACGACCGGATGCCGGAGGCGGTGAAGGAGATGATTGTGCAACAAATCCCGCAAGAGGAATTTTCCGGAACTCCGGCACAGACCCGCTTCAAACCGGAATACAGCCATAATTACGAGGCGGGCGGGCACTTCACGTTCGCGGGCGGCAAGATGCAATTGGATGCCGCCGCCTTTTACATGGACGTGTACGACCAGCAGATTTCCAAGTTCGTAAGCAGCGGACTGGGACGCGTGATGGTCAACGCCGGACGGGGGCGGAGCCGCGGTGCGGAAGTCGGGCTGTGCGGCGAAGGACTGGACAACCGCCTGACGTGGCATGCGTCATACGGCTACACCCACTCCGCATTCAAGCGCTACGAAGCGCGGGAGGCCGGGACGGGAACGGAGCAAGAAGCCGTGGACTACGGGGGCAACCACGTGCCTTTCGTCCCCGCGCACACGCTCGCCGCGGGCGTGGATTACGAACAGCCGTTGGAACGCCGCAGGACGAAAGGCTGTTTCTTCGGCGTGAATGCCACGGGAGCCGGGAAAATCTACTGGAGCGAAGACAACGCCTACAGCCAACCGTTCTACGTCCTCCTGAACGCCCACGCCGGACTGGACTTCGGGGCCGTGCGCATCGACGTATGGGGCAAGAACCTGACGGACACGGACTACGACACTTTCTTCTTCACTTCGTCCGCCACCACCCGCGACCTGAAGTTCGGGCAACGGGGCAATCCGTTGCAGTTCGGAGTGGAGGTCTGCATGCACTTCTAATCCGGCCCGGGCGGGAGGGACAAGTCATTCATTCCACGCGCCGCAACGCGGACAACGCCCCTTCCCGCGGAGCTTGGCCCCGCAACGCCCGCAAAGGTAGGGGCAACGCGCATGGCGGAAATAACGCCGCAACGCCCAACCGGCGTAAAGCACGAGAAAAGGATAGCCGAGATAGTACAATGTGGCAAGCGAAAAGAAGAGGTAACATCCCGCGCATACCCCCGACAAGGCAAGCAAGTACAGTACGGCCTCCTGAAAAGGAAGTTGCCGGAAAACGTCTTCCACCGACGCCACGGCCAAAATGACAATCAGCCACACGGAAGCCACGAACAAGCCCAAGACGAACGGCAACCCGAAAGGGTTGAGCGTCGGGTGGAAATAAAACTCCTCCCAAGTGCCGGGCACGAACTTCTGCATACTGGCATAGAGCGTGGCGGCTCCGGACAGCGTCAGGCAGAGCAAGGTGGGGTAACAACTCCCGATGTCGTCGAAATGCACGATGTGCAGACGCTTGCGGCGCATGCGGCGCACCAGCCATACCAGCAACGGCACGCCCAAGGCGGACAGGAAATATATCAGGGGCGTGTCGCTGAAAGCATGGATGAACCGCGAGACGGAATCGTCGGGAATGGCGCGTGCCAGCAAATCCCGCTCGCGCACCCAACCCATGGTGGACTGGTCGCGGGCGACCTTCACCCAGACGGAATCCACCGAATCCTCAGGCACGACCATGATTTCGGCCACGACGAGACGGTCGTCGGCGAACACGGAAACGGTGTCGCCCGGCATGTCGGCATGCTCCGGATTAAGGACGGGACGGGCGGCTTGCAGGCACAGCGAATCGTCCGCCACCATGAAATTGTAATTCAGGGTGTAGTGGTGGGACGCCTCGAAATCAAGAGAATCCTTCCGGTGCTCCGTCAAGTCCCACTCGTCGTAGTAATCGGGCTTCTGATAATAACAGCCGACCGGCAACAAACTGCCCAACGACAGGAAAAGCGGGAAAAAGCTACTCTTTCTCATCGGCAAGAACTTTCATTTGACAAACTCCGCAGTCGAAAGACAAACGGAAACGGCGGCCGTCGGACAATACCAAATAATACGGTTCGCGGAAAGGGGACTTCTCTCCCCCGTAACGCGGACACCACCCCATGGCGTAACGCAGGCAATGCCTGCAAGACATCAGCACGGCACCGGCGGGCTCCCGTATCTCGAAAGCCGGAGCGACGCGCACGGCTCCTTGCCGTCGGTAGAACTCCTCCGCCTTGCGGTTCATCACATTCGCCATATACGTCAATTCTTCCGGCACGAACCGCGCCGCACCATCCCCGCGTCCCTTGCCCGCCCCGGCCGGACGAGCCGCGGGAAGGGGGCGCACCGGACGGGGACGGTTCATCTTGCGTGCCGAAAGGAGCCGCCCCGCCACCGTCCTGCGCCACTCGGCCAGCACGGAAGAGGGGACAAACCAGTCGGAACCGGAACGTATGTCCACTCCATCCGCCTCGAACGGCGTATTCCCCAACTTGGACAATTGAGCCTTGATGTTTCCGGCCTGCGGGCTGCACGCCTTTTCTTTCGGACTGGGGAAAGCCATGGTGACCGACACCCCGTCTTCGTCGCGTGCTTCCAACGTGAACCCCTTGGCATATTCGCCCAACGTCCACCTCACGCGGATTTTGCGGACAGCGGACGGACGGGCCAGCACGTCCGCGAACGCCTTGTCGAAATTGCGGTAAAGACGGGCATGGCGGCGGACGCGCGGCATCTCCGCCGGATAAACCTTATTGGCCTCCGCCCGGTTCACGCGGAATCCCCGCAAGTCGCCCCGCTCGTCCAAGAAGCACAGTCCGTCGCCGTTGGCAAGCGGCTTGACACCGGCCACGACGATACATTTCCCGCGGATTTCTTTCACCGTGCCCACTTCCTCACCCAACGACTTGGATGTATGGAACGAAAAAACGTCCGGTGTCCGCCCGTCGAGGAAATAACGGGTGAAGCCGCGGTTGAAGCTCTTCTCCAAGCAAGGCGTGAACGACAGCGACACGCTTCCCGACGAAGCCCGGCGGTACTCCGGACGACGTTTGAAGATTTCGTCCAAGCGGCGGCGATACCACGCCGTCACGTTCTTCACGTAGGCGGCATCCTTCAGCCGCCCTTCGATTTTCAGCGATGTCGCGCCCGCATCGAGCAGACGTTCCAGATCTTCGCCCCGGTTCATGTCCTTCAGCGAAAGCAAGTGACGGCCGCGCACTACCGTGCGCCCGTCGCCGTCCACCATGTCGAACTTCAGCCGGCAGAACTGGGCGCACTCCCCGCGGTTGGCACTCCTCCCGAAGCAATGCCGGGAGGCATAGCACTGCCCGCTGTAACTGACGCAAAGCGCCCCGTGCACGAAGACCTCCAGCGGCACGTCGCAAGCGGCATGCACGGCTCGGATTTCGGCTAAGGACAGCTCGCGGGCGAGCACCACGCGGCTGAAGCCCAAGCCGCGGAGGAACTCCGCCTTCTCCGACGTGCGGTTGTCCGTCTGCGTACTGGCGTGCAGCGGGACGGGCGGGAGGTCGAGTCCCAGCATGGCCATGTCCTGCACGATGAGCGCGTCCGCCCCGGCGCGGTACAACGCCCATGCCAGGGCTTCCGCGTCCGCCAGTTCCTCGTCCTTCAATATCGTATTGACGGCGACGTAGACCTTGACACGGAACGTATGGGCGTACTCCGCCAGACGGGCGATGTCCTCCACGGAATTGCCCGCCGCCGCCCTCGCCCCGAAACGGGGCGCGCCGATGTACACGGCATCCGCCCCATGGTCTACCGCCGCCCTTCCGCATTCCGCGTCGCGGGCGGGGGCGAGGAGCTCTATGGATTGCCGCGTGTTCATCGGATGCTCGTTCATCGGATGCTGTCGATGTCGTAAGGGGTCTCCTGATAGACGTAATAATTCAGCCAGTTGGTGAAGAGCAGGTTTCCATGGGCACGCCAAGTCACCAACGGCCCCTCCCCCGGCACGTTGTGGCAGTAATAGTTCACCGGCATGTCTATGGGCAGGCCTTTTCCCAAGTCCCGGTGGTATTCCGTGTCGAGGGTATAAGGAGAATATTCGGCATGCCCCGTGATGTAAATCTCCCGCCCGCCGCGCGCCATGACCATGCAGACCCCGGACTGCGGGGATTCGGCAATGACTTCGAGTCCGGGGACGCTGAGCACGTCCTCGCGCCGTATCTCCGTGTGGCGGCTATGAGGCATGTAGAACACGTCATCGAAGCCGCGGAAAATCGGGAGCGTGGGGGCCAGCGGATATTCCTTGAATATGCCGAAGAGTTTCCGGGGCAGGCTGTACTTGGGTACGCCGTAATAGTGGTACAGCCCCGCCTGCGCCGCCCAGCAGATGTAGAGCGTGGAGGTGACATGTGTGCGTGCCCAGTCGAGTATCCCCGTCAGTTCGTCCCAGTAGTTCACCTTCTCGTAATCGAGATGTTCCACGGGCGCGCCGGTGATAATCATGCCGTCGAACCGCTCCTCCCTCATCAGTTCGAAGTCGCGGTAGAAGGCTTTCATGTGCTCTACGGGCGTGTTCTTCGACGTATGCCCTTTCACCTTCATGAAAGAGACCTCGACCTGCAAGGGGGTGTTGGACAATATCCGGACAAGGTCTGTCTCCGTCGTGATTTTCAACGGCATGAGGTTCAATATGACGATGCGCAACGGACGGATGTCCTGCGCGGAAGCCCGCGAGTTGTCGATGACAAAGATGTTTTCCTTCTTCAACAACTCGATGGCCGGAAGCCTGTCTGGTAAATTCAACGGCATGTATAGTCGGTCTTATCGTTCTTATGACAACGCAAAATTAGCAAAATATCACCGAAACACCTACCCTTTTAACCCAACAAGCGGAACGATTTAGAAACTTTATCGTTCCGCCTGTCCGAAAGACATACACCTGCACGAGCCCGGAACGAATCCGGAAAGCGCAACTCCCCCGCGGCGGCAATCCCTGTCTGTGAAACCGTCTTCTTGCCTGACGACGCTTATGTCGTCAGGCAAGACAGGACTCCCGTCTGCCGTTCGCACAGTCAACGGTTTCCAAGTCATACACGCCGGACACCGTCGGACGCTTGGCAAGACGAACCTCGCCCGTGCCCGACGGAAGCATTTCAGTCTCCCAATAATACAATTCGGAATTATCAAATACCGTCCAACTGCCGGCAGGTTGCCCCCTCCCCGCATTCGCTATCCCGACTCTCAGTTTCCCGGCGGAAACTCCTGCGATCCGACTGCTGTTTCACGGGCATGAAGACAATAATCTCATCCGGATTATGCAGAAACAGCTGTTAAGTTCAAAGGAAATCGGACAACCGCATTACGTTTCTGAACGAGGGAAACTTTATAGGCTGTCGGCTGAACAGCTACAAAGTCTCCCTCGCAGGACGAAGACGGCGACGGTACGGACGAGCGGCACACTATTTCCCCAAACAGTTCATAAGCTCTTCCACTCCCTCGGAAGCCCCTTTCATCAAATGGCGCATGCGCCCTCCGTCGTGTACGCCCGCTACGGGATTGGGGTCTATCACGTAGATGGGGGCGTTGGAGGGGACGTAATTCAGTAGTCCCGCCGCCGGGTAAACGTTCAAGGAAGTGCCGATAACCACAAAGATATCAGCCGTCGAAGTGATGTCGATAGCGGTCTCAATCATCGGGACCGCCTCGCCGAACCAAACGATGAAAGGCCGCAGCCGGCTGCCGTCCGCCGCCTTGTCATCCGCCTTCACTTCCCACTCTTCGGGACGAAGTTCACGGATATAACGGGGATTGCCGGGGTCACGGCTCGACGTGACTTTCGTCAGCTCGCCGTGCAAATGAATCACTTTCGTGCTGCCGGCGCGTTCATGCAAATTGTCCACGTTCTGCGTGATGATGGTCACGTCGTAATCCCGTTCCATGGCCGCCAGCAACAAATGTCCCCGGCACGGTTCAACCTCCTGCAACTGACGGCGGCGCTCGTTATAAAAACGAGTGACCAACTCCGGATTGCGGACATATCCTTCAAGAGTAGCCACGTCCTTCACCGGATAGTGACTCCAAAGTCCGCCTGAATCCCGAAACGTACTCAAACCACTCTCTGCGGACATGCCGGCCCCTGTAAAAACAACAACTTTTTTCATCTGCTTTTGGTTTTTGTCTGCAAAAATAAGAAAAAATACAAGTAAATCATCCTATACGTCAAATAATTCAATTAACTTTGCACCTTTGGTAAGCACATATCAATAAAAAGGGCAATGGACAGCGCAAGTTACGTGTGGGGCTTGGAGATTGGACGGCCAATCGGGGCATGGAAGCGCAGGGACAAGGATGCGCCCGCGACATCCTCCGGATTGCAAGATATGACGCGGCAAGAAGGTAGCGGCAAAAGTCCGAAAGCGACAGGCAAGGTGCGTTGCCATCATGAAAGGATGCTCATCGGCGAAAAACTCTCCGACAGCAGTCTGCAACGCCACACTGATTTCCCGCTTGACGGGGCGGTTGCGGGAGAGTCCGAAAGCCCCCGACTGACGAAAGGAGGCGCAAAATGCCGTCTCCTTGTCCCTTGCCTGCCGGGCGATGGAACAGGAAATGCCGTCCCGTCGTACAGCCCGTTGACTTTCGATGTGGAACTCATTAAAACATTTTAAAAATCATTTAATTCATAGTGACGACAATGAAAAAGATTGGTATTATCGCGGTTGCCGGCGTGGCAACACTCGTTTCTTCTTGTTCTTCGACTCCGAAAGCGGATTTGAAGACAGAGGTGGACTCTTTGAGCTATTCCATAGGTATGGCGCAGACCCAAGGGCTGAAACCCTATTTAGTGAACCGCCTCGGTGTGGACACCACTTATCTGGCAGAGTTCGTGAAAGGACTGAACGAGGGAGCCAACGTAGGCGACGACAAAAGAAAAACGGCTTACTATGCCGGTATCCAGATTGGCCAGCAAGTGAGCCAGCAGATGATTACAGGCATCAACTACGAACTGTTCGGCGAGGACTCCACCCAAACTATCAGCTTGCAGAATTTCATGGCAGGCTTCATCGCCGGCGTGACCGAGAAAGGCGGCAAGATGACCCTCGAACAAGCGGAGGAGCTGGCTCAGGCCAAAATGAAGGAAGTGAAAGCCAAGAGCCTCGAAAAGACCTACGGCGACAACAAGAAGGAGGGGGAAGAATTCATGGCGAGCATCGCCAAGAAGCCGGGCATCAAGAAATTGGCCAACGGCGTGTATTACGAAGTCATCAAGGAAGGCGACGGCGAAATTCCTGACGACACCAGCCGCGTGGAAGTAAATTACGAAGGCAAACTTGTCAACGACACCGTTTTCGACAGTTCATACGAACGCAAGAGTCCGACCACCTTCCGTTGCAACCAAGTGATTCCCGGCTGGACGGAAGCTTTGACCCACATGCCCGTCGGCTCCACGTGGATGGTATATATCCCGCAGGAGCAGGCATACGCGGACAGGGATGCCGGCAAAATCAAGCCGTTCTCCGCATTGAAGTTCAAAATCGAACTGCTGAGCATCAAAAAATAGAGCCGGGAAATGAGCGGATTGAAATACGCGGTCCTTTCCTTGGCTATCCTCGCCTGCTTCGACGGCAACGCGAAGAAAAAAGACAAGAAAGCCAAGAAAGCGGAAACAGCGCAGGTGGATACATGTTCCGTGGACACGTTCAGCTACGCCTTGGGCATGGCTAACACGTCGGGTTTGAAAAACTACGTTGCGAGAAGCATGAACGTAGACACCGCCTACATGGCCAACTTCATCGAAGGCTTCAACGCTTCGCTCACGGAAGCCGAGCGAAAGAAATTGCAGGCTTACAGTGCCGGGCTGCAAATCCGCCAGCAAGTGGAGGAGCAGATTATCCCCGGACTTGACCGGCAGATTTCAGACAACGATTCCGTGAGGATGCTCAATCGGACTCTCTTCATAGAGGGATTCTGCAAAACGCTGGCAGGGCTGCCGACGGACATGACCCTGCAAAAAGCGGAGGAAATAGCCCAGAAACAGATGAAGTACTACCATGACACGAACATGGAACGCAAGTACGGGGACAACCGTCGCGCCGGCGAAGACTTCCTGAAAGCCAATGCCAAAAAAGACAGCGTGCAGACCTTTCCGTCGGGAGTGCAATACAAGATATTGACCCAAGGCAACGGAGAAGTCCCCACCGCCACCTCCAAGGTAAAGGTGAACTACGAAGGGCGACTGGTAGACGGCACGGTGTTCGACAGTTCATACGAACGCAAGCAACCGGCCACCTTCCGTTGCAACCAAGTCATCAAGGGCTGGACGGAAGCACTTACCCAAATGCCGGTGGGTTCCAAATGGGAAATCTTCATTCCGCAGGAACTGGGTTACGGCTCACGCGAAGCCGGCAAGATTCCGCCTTTGTCCGCATTGATCTTTACGGTTGAACTGCTGGAAATAGAGAAATAAACGGATCATTCCCTTAAAAAAGATGCCAAAAACACTTTTTTGGCATCTTTTTTTGCCGAATCCACGCGCAGTTCGCGAAAAAACGTCTATATTTGCTTACAAAATGTCCAACCGATATAAAACCAGAAAAATGGAGAAGATTGACGATTTAGATAAGAAAATCTTGGAAATCATCACGGGTAACGCACGTATCCCCTTCAAGGACGTGGCAACGGAATGCGGCGTGTCGCGTGCGGCCGTCCACCAAAGGGTACAACGCCTCACCGAAGCTGGTGTCATAGTGGGGTCGGGATATCATGTAAACCCCAAGTCATTGGGGTACAGCACTTGCACCTACGTGGGCGTCATCCTCGAACGCGGTTCGATGTACAAGCGCGTAGTAGAGGAACTGAACCACATCCGGGAAGTCGTGGAATGCCATTTCACCACCGGGCCTTACACTTTGCTCGTCAAGCTGTACGCTTGCGACAACGCTCATCTGATGGAACTGTTGAACAACAGGCTGCAAGAGATACCGGGAGTGATTTCCACAGAAACCTTAATTTCATTGGAACAAAGCATCAACAAGGAAATCCCTATCGTTCTAAATAAAAAATAACTCCCATGATTTCCGGTTATTTCGACTGGAAAACCGCTTACGGCCGGTACCACGACCGCTTCCCCGGATATAAGGAACAACCCGTAATCGGCATTACGGGAAATTTCGGAGAAAAAGGATGTGAACTGGCGGAAGGCTATTTCGAGTCCATACTGGAAGCGGGAGCCACCCCAGTCGTGATACCTCCTTTCGAGGACAGGGATGCCTTGGCCAATATTCCGGGGCTCGTGGACGGCCTCCTGCTTTCCGGCGGAGGCGACCTGAACCCGTTGTTTGTCGGCGAAGAACCCGTCCCGCGGATAGGCAACGTCAATTACAAGCGCGACTTGGCCGAACTGTTGCTCACCCGTCTGGCTTACGACCGGCAAATCCCGATATTGGGCATCTGCCGGGGCATGCAGATTCTCACCGTGGCATTAGGCGGTTCCGTCTATCAGGACATATACAGCCAGCAACCGGACCGGCTTCTGCTCGGACACGACCAACGGTTAGACCGGCGCTATGCGTCACACACCATACGGACGACAGTCGACAGTACTGTCTTGCGCCGTCTGCTCGGAGAGGCACCCGTCCCGGTCAATTCCTTCCATCATCAGGCCGTCAGGGAGACGGGTCCCCTCTTGCGGGTCTGCGCCACGTCGCCGGACGGCATCATCGAGGCGGTGGAGTCCGCGGAATACAAGTCGGTATTGGGCGTGCAATGGCATCCAGAATGTTTTGTCCTGCGGCAAGACGAGAGCATGATGCCCTTGTTCCGGTGGCTGTGCGAAGAGGCCGCGTCTTTCCGGGAAGCCAAAGACCTTCACCGGAAGATGCTGACGATGGACAGCCATTGCGACACCCCGATGCTTTTCAGCAAAGGAGTCCGCTTCGACCGGCGAGACCCCGGCGTTCTCGTCGACCTCCACAAAATGGCGGAGGGACGGCTGGACGCCGCGATTATGGTGGCCTATCTGAAGCAGGGCGAACGGACGGAAGAGGCTTTGCAGGCCGCCACCGCGAAAGCCGACCGCATACTCACGCAAATAGAAGAAATGGCGGCGGCTCATCCCGCGGCGGTAGGCATGGCTCGCACTCCGTCCGATTTGACGCGGTTGAAAAACGAGGGCAGGAAAGCCGTCATGCTGGGAATCGAGAACGGATATGCCATCGGGAAAGACCTCTCCCGCTTGCGCCACTTCCGCGACCGCGGCGTCGTGTACATGACTTTGTGCCACAACGGCGACAACGACATCTGCGATTCGGCACAAGGAAAGGGGGAGCACGGCGGACTCAGCGCGTTCGGTCGTGAGGTCGTGCGGGAAATGAACCGCTTGGGATTGATGGCAGACCTCTCCCACGGGGCGGAAAGCAGCTTTTACGACGTCCTGGAACTCAGTTCCGCTCCTGTCGTCTGCTCCCATTCGTCTTGCCGCGCCCTGTGCGACGTGCCGCGCAACCTGACAGACGAACAGATGAAGGCACTCGCCCGGAAAGGCGGAGTGGCCCAAGTCACGCTCTACAAAGGTTTCCTGCGCGAGGACGGGGAGGCTTCCATCCTCGACGCCATGGAACACCTGAACCACATGGCGAGCGTCATGGGCGTGGAACATGTGGGCATCGGGACGGATTTCGACGGCGACGGGGGAATACCCGGATGCGCGTCGGCCGCGGAAGTCATCAACTTCACCCGCCGTCTGCTGGCCGAACGGTACAACGACACGGACATAGCCGGCATCTGGGGAGGGAATTTCCTGAGGGTCATGCAAACCGTGCAAGACAGCAGGACTTGCTGACCGGAAAACAGAACAAGCAAAACGAACTCATGGAAAGAACTGTCTTGAACTTGCGATGGAGCGTCATCCTCGCCGTCTTTCTGTCCCTCTGCACGGGTTGCGGCCACAGGACGGGGAACGGGACGGATTCGAACGACAGCCTCCCCATGGCCGCCGCCCCCGAATTCAGTGCGGACAGTGCGTTCGCTTACGCGGCCGCACAATGCGCCTTCGGTCCCCGTGTGCCGAACACGGAAGCCCACCGGCTTTGCGGCACGTACATCGCCGAGAAATTCAAAAGCCACGGCGCGACCGTCACCGACCAATATGCGGACGTAAAGGCTTACGACGGCACGATTCTGAAAGCCCGCAACATCATCGCATCCTACAATCCCGACGCGGAAGCACGCATCCTGGTCTGCGGACATTGGGACAGCCGCCCGTGGGCAGACAACGACCCGGACTCCGCCAACCGGCACAAGCCGGTGCTGGCGGCCAACGACGCGGCCAGCGACGTGGCCGTCATGCTGGAAATGGCACGGCTCATCCGGCTCCATCCCGTCGGGATAGGAATAGACTTCATCTGTTTCGACGCGGAAGACTATGGTGCGCCGCGATGGGCCGACCAGGCGGGGGACGCTTCTTCGTGGTGCCTCGGCTCCCAATACTGGGCGGCCAACCCGCACGTGTACGGCTATCAGGCTCGCTTCGGCATCTTGATGGACATGGTGGGAGGGCGAGGCAGTACCTTCTCCCAAGAAGGGCATTCCAGAAGATACGCCCCGCAAGTCGTGGACCTGGTCTGGAACACGGCCGCCCGGTCAGGCTACGGGCAGTTCTTCCGCAAGCGCGACGGCGGATACGTCACCGACGACCACGTGCCGGTCAACGAGATAGCCGGCATCCCGTGCATCGACATCATCCCCTACTTCACCGATGCCCCGTCCGGATTCGGCCCCACTTGGCACACGGCAGACGACAACATGGGGAACATAGACCGGCAGGTGCTGAAAGCCGTGGGGCAGACGGTAATCCAAGTGATTTATAACGAAAACCAGTGAAAAAATGGAAACGATTGACGAAATACAGGACGAAGTCGTCGAGGAGTTCAGCGGCTTTGACGACTGGATGGACAAATACCAGTTGCTCATCGACATGGGGAGCGGACAGGAGCCGCTCCCCGAAGAGTATAAGACCGAACAGAACCTGATAGACGGTTGCCAGAGCCGCGTGTGGCTGCAAGCCGACTACCGGGACGGACGGGTCGTGTTCCGCGCCGAGAGCGACGCGCTGATCGTAAAGGGCATCGTGCACTTGTTGGTGCGGGTGCTGAGCGGGCATACCCCACAAGAGATTCTCGACGCAGACCTTTACTTTATCGACCGCATCGGATTGAAGGAACACCTTTCCCCCACGCGGAGCAACGGTCTGGTGGCCATGCTGAAACAAATGAGGATGTACGCCTTGGCTTTCAAGGCCAAAGAGGAAATGGCATAGCCACGCCGCCCCGCATGAATCACCCCTCGTAAAACCGTCCTCCCGCCGGACTGACAAGCGCCGAGCCTCAACGTCCCATTCATGCCCAACCGCGGCGGTAAGCCCTGTGCCCGTAAATCGTCACGACGACAAAGCAAACGAGCGGAAAGACAAAAGACAGATTGACGGCGGGCATCCCCCAAAGCGTATGCAAGTCGATGACAGCCGCCTGAGCCGGAGGCAGCACCGAACCGCCGAGGATGGCCATAATCAGGCCGGCGGCGCCGAACTTGGCGTCGTCTCCCAGCCCGCGGAGGGCTATGCCGTAAATGGTAGGGAACATGAGCGACATACAAGCCGAGACCCCGACGAGGCAATACATGCCCCGGATGTCCCGGAAGCATACCACCCCGACCGTGAGTACCCCGGCCATAACGGCCAGCGTCCGTAACAAAAGACCCGCATTGAGATAGCGCAGGAGAAACGTGCAGACGAAACGGCTGGCACAGAATATGGCCATCGCGATGATATTGTATTTTTGCGACAAGACCTCGGCGGCCTGCTCTTCCATGCCCGCTGCCATGAACAAGCGCGTGCCGTATTGGATGATGAATGTCCAGCACATGATTTGCGCCCCCACATAAAAGAACTGTGCCAAAACCCCCTCGCGGTAGCGCGGCACGGAAAAAATGCGTTTCAACGTGGGCATGAAATCAATATCGTGAGTCCGGTCATTGTTGCGCGGCATCCTCGTGAAACGGATGAGCAACAACACTCCCAACGTCACCAGGCCTATGACCAGATAAGGGGCTATCAATGTATCCAAGTCCGCGTCGCGCATGACCGCAAATTCGGCGTCCGAAAGGAGAGCCCGCCCCGCGGTATCCATCGGGTGCAGACGGTTCTGAATGAAATTCATCGCCACGTACATTCCAAACAGCGACCCCACCGGGTTGAAAGCCTGCGCCAAGTTAAGTCTGCGCGTGGCCGTCTCTTCCGGCCCCATGGACAATATGTAAGGATTGCAGCTGGTTTCCAAAAACGACAGGCCGCAAGTGAGAATGAAATATGACAGCAGGAAAGGATAATAATCCCCCGTCAATCTGGCGGGAAAGAAAAGGAAGGCACCCAAGGCATATAACCCCAAGCCGAGCATGACCCCCGCTTTGTAGGAATATTTGCGGATGAACACGGCCGCCGGGAAGGCCATGGCGAAATAGCCTCCGTAAAAAGCGACCTGCACGAGCGCCCCTTCCGTCACGCTCATACGGAATATCTTGGAAAAGGCTTTCACCATGGGGTTGGTAATGTCATTGGCAAAGCCCCACAGGGCAAAGCAACTCGTAATTAAGACGAAAGGGACGAGCGTCGCCCATGTGCCGTCGCCGACAATCGTTTTTCTCCCGATGCTTTTCATGTCTTATGTCTGTTGTTTCTTGACTGTCTCCGCTTATTCATAAAGGTGGAACATCCTTTCCATGGGCCGCCACTTCTCCGCCGAAGAAGCCCCCGGCTCGGCCTGCTGGAATACGGACATGTAGTCTTCCCATTCCTGCTGGCGCGGCAAGGCGGCCAACCTCGCCATGGCCTCATCCCAGTCGAAGTCCGCCGGAGTCTCCACTATCATGAAGAGCCGACTGCCCGATATGTAGATTTCCATTTCCAGGATGCCCACTTCACGGATGCCTCGCAGAATCTCCGGCCAGACTTCTTCCCTGCCATGACGTCGGCGGTACTCGGCAATCAGTCCGGGGTTGTCCTTCAATTCCAATGTTTGACAATAACGCTTGACAAGCCTGTTATATTGCCTTGCTCGATAACCTTTCATGTTTTTTAGTTTATGGTGTGAAACATCTTATTGGCAGGCATTACCCGCACGCCGGATCCGGCACAACGCGCGGCGGCATCTGTCCGGGAGAAGACTTCGCCCGGCATCTTCACAGCGGAAGCGTCCCGGCGGCGCGGGGAACGGGGAGGCTTTCGCAAGCCGCCGTCCCGGCCACGACCGCGCGCCAGTCTCAGGATGCTCGTCCATGACGCCAAGGATGTTTGTGACTGACCGTATCGCGGAAAACGCCCGCCTGCTTGCCCGATGCAAAATTAGCAATTCCGTTCCCGAAAAACAATGCAAAACCGCCAAAGATGGCACTACGCCGAATTTTGTCTCCCCTGACGGAGAAAAACGCCGCACAAGCCCCCTCACTCAAAGGCTTTTTCATTATATTTGCCCCCGTGAAAGCCGAAACATGAACGACGACATCGACCAAATGCACTTCCTCCTGCTCCACATCAGGGAAGCCTGCCACAAAGGAGACTGGAACTACAAGAACGTCTGTAGCCCGTTCACGCGGATATATTACGTGACGAAAGGACGCGCGCAAGTCGAGTTGCCCGGCAGGACGCAGGATTTGCATCCCGATTTCATGTACGTCATCCCGGCCTTCACCGCGCACAGTTACGTCTGCCGCGGGGAGTTCAGCCATTATTGCATCCACGTTTACAAGGACTGTCTGATCAGGATTTTCAAGAGGGAGATGAAGATGACCCCCTTACGCTACATCAACAAGAAGAAGATGGAGAAGGCGCAACTCCGCCTGACGACAGAATCGACCCCGGTTAAGGAAATGGCTTACCGGATAGGGTTTGAGGATCAGGCTTATTTCAACCGTATCTTCAAAAGGACGACGGGGCAGACCCCGATGAATTACCGCAAATCTTATCATGGACAGACACCGTAAAGGAGCATACATGAACATGCCGGCCTTGTTTTCCGGCGGCGGAACGCAAAGGGCGCTCCGTGCGTGGCCTGTCCTCCTCGTCTTCCTCACGGCCTTGATCACCAGGCTGCATTGGATACACGAAAAGGAGAACTTGTACGGCGACGAGCTTACTTCCGTCTGCATCGCCTACGACCACCCCGGCTGGGGCGGGAAGACTTATCGCGCCG
>CAYXQT010000034.1:0-15687 GCA_964466445.1 uncultured Paraprevotella sp.
ATGAAAAATGGAGGGGAAAATCTTTCAATATTGCCGGAACTATTGTATTTTCGCACCGCGAAGTTTATGCGTGGTTGTCCATGAAACAGAAGCCGCGTATAATTTTAAGGTAGAGATGGGTAAATTTCATTATCTTGCAAAAAAAGAGACTGATTGGCTGAGTGCGGGTTTGAACGACCGGCAAGTGGAGGAGAGCCGCGCCCGTCATGGAAGTAACGAACTGACCCCGCAGAAACGCCTTTCGATGTGGAGGCTTTATCTTGAGAAATTTCATGATCCCGTAATACGGATATTGTTGGTGGCGGCCTTGCTGTCTTTGGCAGTCGATTTCGTGGAAAATCAATTCGCTGAGACCATAGGCATCGTATGCGCCATATTGTTGGCCACGGGCATCGGCTTTTGTTTTGAGTATGATGCAGCCCGCAAATTCGACGTGTTGAATGCCTTGGAGGGTGAGGCACGTGTGCGTGTCGTCCGGAACGGGCAAGTGTGTGAAGTCCGGCGGAAAGAGCTTGTGGTGGGAGATGTCATTATGTTGGAAACCGGAGATGAAATACCCGCCGACGCGAAGCTGTTGAAAGCTGAAAGCTTGCAGGTGAATGAATCGAATCTGACAGGAAAGCCGGTTACGCGGAAAAGCACGAACCGTTCGGATTTGAAGACTGAAAGCTTGCAGGTGAATGAATCGAATCTGACGGGAGAGCCGGTTACGTGGAAAAGTACAAACCGTTCCAATTTCGATGAGAGTGCCCCCTATTCCACGAATCGTTTGATGCGCGGTACGACGATTGTGGAGGGAAGCGCCACGGCTCAGGTGGTGGCTGTGGGCGACCATACGGAAGTCGGCCGGATAGCTCGCGAGGCTACGGTGCAGACCGGTGAGAAGACACCCCTGAACAAGCAGCTGAATCGTTTGGCCGACCTTATTAGCAAGATAGGTTACACCGTGGCTTTCCTCGCTTTTGCGATATTTACGATACGCGGTTTGGCGGAATATGTCCCCACGGTCGGCGAGTGGAGAAGCGAAAACTATTGGCACGTGCTTGGGTTGGTCTTGAACAATTTCATGATGGCTGTGACGTTGATTGTCATGGCTGTTCCCGAAGGATTGCCGATGGCTGTGACGTTAAGTCTGGCGTTGAATATGCGCCGCATGCTGAAAACCAATAATCTGGTTCGTAAGATTCATGCTTGCGAGACGATGGGTGCCATTACGGTAATCTGCACGGACAAGACCGGGACATTAACGCAGAACCGCATGAAAGTGTCGCAAATGCTGGTGCAAGGCGGGAATTCGGCGTTGCTGGACGAAGCCATAGCATGCAATACGACTGCCTTTTTGAATGAATCCCGCACGGAAGGGTTGGGAAACCCTACGGAGGTGGCCTTGTTGCTCTGGATGCAAGGGCGTGGTTCGGATTATATGAAAATACGCCGGGGAGCGGAAGAAGTGGCTCGCCTGCCTTTCTCTTCAGAGCGGAAATACATGGCTACGGTAGTGGAATCTCCCCTGTTGGGACGAAAGGTCGTATATGTGAAAGGAGCGTCGGAAATCGTGTTGGAACTTTGTCGTGGCTTATCGGAAGAGCAAATTGCCGAATATCGCGCACAACTGAAAGATTGGCAGACGCACGCGCAACGTACCTTGTTGCTGGCCTACAAGGAGGTGTCGGATACGGAAGAGGATTGTGCGGCCTTGGTGCAATCCGGCGGTTTGACCTTGTTGGGACTGGCGGCTATCAGCGACCCTGTACGTCCGGAAGTGCCCCAGGCCGTAGCGGAATGCTTGGAAGCCGGCGTGCAGGTCAAGGTCGTGACGGGCGACAGCATGGATGTCGCAGTGGAAATTGCCCGTCAAATCGGTTTGTGGGAAGAAGGGGACGAGGAAAGCAAGAAATGCATCCATGGCATCGACTTTGCCAAGTTGAGCGACGAGAAAGCCCGGCAACGTATCAAGGATTTGAAAGTGATGAGCCGCGCCCGTCCGTTGGACAAGCAACGGTTGGTGAAGTTGCTGCAGAAAGAGGGAGAGGTCGTGGCCGTGACCGGGGACGGGACGAACGATGCACCGGCGTTGAATTTTGCCCACGTCGGCCTGTCAATGGGGTCGGGAACTTCGGTAGCCAAGGAAGCAGGGGACATCACGTTGCTTGACGATTCGTTCCGCAGCATCGTAACGGCCGTGATGTGGGGACGTTCGTTGTACAAGAACATCCAGCGTTTCGTGATGTTCCAGTTGACTATCAATTTCACGGCGTTGCTGGTCGTGCTCGTCGGGGCGTTCATGGGGGCGACCTTTCCGTTGACCGTTACCCAGATATTATGGGTGAACATCATCATGGATTCTTTGGCGGCCTTGGCTTTGGCTTCGTTGCCGGCCAATCCGAGCGTGATGAATGAGAAGCCGCGCCCCGCAGGCCAGTTCATCATCACCCGTCCGATGTGGATGTCGATATTGGGCTACGGGACGGTATTTGTCTTGCTTTTGTTGGCCAAGCTTTTCCACATAGAGATTACGGGAGGGATGGACGTGCATGATTTGACAATGTTTTTCACGTTCTTTGTGTTGTTGCAGTTCTGGAATTTGCTGAACGCCAAGGCGTTCTCTACGGCGGATTCGGCTTTCAAGCACCTTTCCCGGTGTCCCGGTGTATTGACGGTGCTGTGCCTCATCCTATGCGGGCAGTGGCTGATTGTGCAGTTCGGCGGCCCGGTGTTCCGCACGGTGCCTTTGGGAGTCGGAGAGTGGGGAAAGTTGCTTGCCGTAAGCTCTCTTGTGTTAGTAATCGGGGAGGCGGGCCGCTTCCTTAAACGGTCTTGCCGGGAAAGAGGAGTGAGATGGACAAGAGGGTGAAAAACATTATTTTCGATTTCGGCGGCGTTGTCGTGGATTTGGACAAGCAGGCGGCTGTCCGTGCTTTCGAGGCATTGGGCTTCGAGACCCGCGCTTGCATCGGCGACTACGTGCAGGACGGGGTGTTCGCCCTGATGGAAACGGGGGAGATGTCGCCGGAGGAGTTTTGCGCTTATGTGCGCGAGCAAGTCGGGACGGACGTGAAAGACGAAGAAGTCTTCCGGGCTTGGAACAAAATGCTGGTCGGGATTCCGGCTCGCCGCGTGCGGCTCATCCGCGATTCGCGGGCGGATTACCGTACTTACATGCTCAGCAATACGAACGCCATACATTGGGAGTACTCATGCCGCGAGTTGATGTCCCCGACGGGCTTGAAGATGGAAGACTGTTTCCAACGCATATTCCTTTCCTTCCGGATGCGTCTGGCCAAACCGGACGGACGGATATTCCGCAAGGTCTTGTCGGAAGAAAGGCTGAGGCCGGAAGAGACACTGTTTGTCGATGATTCTTCCGAAAATTGCAGGGTTGCGGAAAGCATGGGAATGCAGGTGTTCCATTCCCGGCAACCGGAAGACTGGTTCAGTTTGTTTAAGTAATGACGGCGGGACATGAAGTTTGTCACACTTGCTGATTTCTTGCCTCAAAGGGCGTGCGCCGCCACGGTAGGTTTTTTCGACGGCGTGCACCGGGGGCATCGCTTCCTGATACGCCAATTGACCCGCCATGCCGCCGGGCATGGTCTGGCTTCCTTGTTGATAACTTTCCGCACTCATCCGCGTCAGGTCATGCAGGCCGCTTATCAGCCCCAATTGCTGACTACGTATGAGGAGAAATGCGTGCAGTTGGCGGCCACGGGGGCGGATTATTGCCTGACGTTGGATTTCACCGGGGAACTGGCGGCTCTGTCGGCCCGCCGCTTCATGGCGGAGATATTGAAAGGGAAGTTGTCCGTGGAGGCTCTGGTCATAGGATATGACCACCGTTTCGGGCATGACCGTTCGGAGGGGTTCGCGGAGTACGTGCAATACGGGCGGGAGATGGGGATTGAAGTCGTCCGCGCGGATGCCTTTTCCATGAACGGGATGAACGTGAGCTCGTCCGCAATCAGGACCTGCCTGTCCGAAGGCGACGTGGAAATGGCGGCGCGATGCCTGGCCCGCCCTTACGAGCTCACGGGGCGTGTCGTCCATGGCTTCCGCGTAGGGCACGAGTTAGGCTTCCCCACGGCGAACATACGGGCGGAGGACGCGAGGAAGGTAATCCCGAAGGACGGGGTGTATGCCGTTTGGGTCAAGGGGGAAGTGGACGGAGAGGAACGTGTCTGGGGCGGAATGCTGAACATCGGCCTCCGTCCGACGATGGGAAGCGGCGGGTGCCGCACCATAGAAGTGCACCTGCTGGATTTTGCCGGAGATTTGTACGGTTGCCGCCTGACGCTGTATTTCGTCAGACGCTTGAGGGACGAAAGGCGTTTCGGGGATGAGGGCGGGCTAATCCGCCAGATTCGCGAGGACGAGGCCGTGGCGAGAACAGTCCTTGGAAAAGGACGATAGACGGGAGGAGAGAGGTATGAAACGCGCGATTTGGCTGGTGGTCATCTTTTTTCTGGCGCAACTCTTGTCATCTTTGGCGGTCTTGTTCTTTTTCAATCTTCCGAACCTGCTTCATGAAGGACGTTGGGATGGGAATGCGTCGGAGATTTCCCCCTCGGCCATGGGGATTTCCCTGTTGCTGAACGGGGCGGTGGTATGGGCGGCGATGAACCTGCTGGGGTGGACAGACCGCGGAAGCTACCGCCTCGGGCGGACGGGATGGCCGGCGTATGCCGTCGTCGTCTTGTGGATGTTGCCCGTCATATTTCTCGTGAACCTCTTGTTGGAGTCTTTGCCGTTGGAAGACTTGAACAAGGACATGTTTGCCGCGCTCATGCGCGACCCCTGGGGAGCATTGGCCATTGTCTTGGTCGGGCCTTTTGCCGAGGAGCTGGTGTTCCGCATGGGTATTCAGCGGCATCTCGTCCGGTGCGGGATGCGTCCGTGGGCGGCCATTTCGCTTTCGGCCTTGGTGTTCGGGATTGTCCACGCCAATCCGGCGCAGATACCGGGGACGGTGGTCATGGGTTGCATATTGGGGTGGCTGTATTGGCGGTCGGGGACGATTTGGATGTCTTTCGTGGCACACGTCTTCAATAATTTTGTGAGTGTTGTCATGTTTTGGTGTACGGGAGACGTGGACACGACTTTGGTGGAGTTGTGCGGCGGAGCCGGCGCGGCTTCCCTCTGGGCTTTGGCGGCCGCGTTTTGCGGATATGCGGGTTACCGTCGTTTAGACAGGATGTTCGGGAAAGGGGGAGAGCCGGGACAGTAAAAAGGCCAGGGGGCGACGGTCTTCATGAACGTCCCGCAACTACTTCCATGTACCAGTCTTTCTGTAATTTGCTCCGACAGGTTGCAGTCTGCCGACACAAATAAGGAGGCATTCACGCACGTCTTACACGAATGCCGTCCTTGAAACGCCTTGCCACCAATCTGCTTCACAAGGGAAGGTGAAGCCTATGCCCTTTTGAACGTAGGAGAATCACCTCAAAGGCGATGTCAACACCGCGCCATTTTCCAAAGCATGCTTCGCGCAGAAAGGCATCACCCACGATGCCGCACGAGAAAGATGCCTTACGGTGAACCGCACGACGTGGCGAACCCGACGACCCCGCGTCAAGACGGGAATCCGTCCCGTGCCGGGCGTTTTCCCGTTCCGCCGCAAGTCTTTTGTCGTACTCTTCGCGGTGGAGTGGGGTAGGACTGAAAGATAATCTTTACCCTCTTTCTGTCCGCAACGCCATGCCGTGCATGCCGTGAGGGAACGGACGGCAAGGGGCGGGGCATCCTCCCGTCGCGGATGCCGCCCTATCGGAAAGGGGAGGGGTAATGGCGCAGTTCGTTCCTGAGCGTGCCGGATTGTTGTCGGGTCACTTCGTTCATCAAAGTCCAGAAGCGGGTGCCGTGGTTCATTTCCCGGGTGTGGCAAAGTTCGTGCAACAGCACGTAATCGGATAACCGGAGAGGGAGAATCATCAGGTACAGCGACAGGTTGATGTGTCCTTTGTTGGAACAGCTGCCCCAGCGCGTGCGGGCCGATGTGATGCTTATGCGGGTGTAATGGAATCCGTGGCGTGCCGCCAGTTCCCGGAGCCGCGGCGGCAGTATGGCCTTGGCCTGCTTGCGCAACGCTTCCGTGACGACTTTGAAGAGCCACGGCTGCAGACGCTCGAAATCCGTTTGCGGAGGATAGATGATTTCCACCCGGCGGGGAGTGTGCCGGATGAAGAATTCCCGCCGCCGTCCTTCCGTGAACGTGAGGGTCAGTTGGTCGGTAGCTATCTTGAAGTTACCGTCTATCGTCATGTCGTCGCGGGTTTGCCAGAGGGGTATGCCGTGGTTCCGAAATCCCCGCCATGCGGCTCTTGTGACGAGGCAAGAAACGTGGCGGGGAAGTCCGGCTTATTTGAAAGAGGTGTGGTATCGTCTATTCCTCCTTGAAAATATCCGGGCTCCATTCGGCATTCCATGGAATCGTGATTTCGTCCGTCCGTTCATCGATTTTCACGGGCAGCCAGATGTAGCGGCTGTCTCGCAAGTCATTCTTTTTCCACATGTCGAAGCACGCTATGTACGCATCCTTCTTTCCCTGCACGGGGATTACGAAGGTGCTTTGTCCCCTGAACGTCTTTTCGGCGTCCGGCCCCGTGCAAGGGTTTCCCAAGACCGTCCATTCCCCCATGACGGAGTCGGCGACCGCCAGCTCGGCACTGTTGGGATCCCAGCCCGTGCAGCCGCTGGAGAGCATGTAATATTTCTTTCCGCGCTTGAACACGGCGGGAGCTTCCCTTGCCATGCCGACGAAGCGGCGCACGTATGTCCCGTCGGGAATGGTGTAGTCGTCCGTGAGGCGGTTGATGTGGAGCGTCTGGTTCTCTTCCGACGACGAGAACTGGTAGGCCGTCCCGTCGTCGTCCACGAACAGGGTCTGGTCCCGGCTCATCATGCCGTTCGGGCGGAATCCGGCCAGATACTTGAACGGGCCCACCGGTGAGTCGGAGACGGCCACTCCCGCTTCCGCCTTACTGTAATCGGGGCTGTCTATGTGCATCCACATGACGAACTTCCGGGTCTTTTGGTTGTAAACCACCTTGGGGCGTTCGAGCACCTGCGAGGGATGGATGTCGCTTTCGGGGTCGTCGGCAATGGCTTTCAGAGCCACTCCCTCGAACTTCCAGTTCAGCAAGTCCTTGCTGGAGTAACAGCTCACGCCGGTTACGTCCGTGCGATAACGTTCCCAAGTCGCGTCGGAGGGCAGGACGGTCTTGCCCGCCTTGTACTCGCCGTACCAATAGTATGTGCCCTCATGGTACATGATGCCTCCCCCGTGGGCGTTGATGGGGTTGCCCTCCGTGTCGTTCCAGACTTCTTTGGGGCGGAAGCACTCGTTTTTCTGCGCCCCGACGTGTGCCGTCCCCAATGCGCATACGGCCGCCGTTGCGACTGCGATTCTTCTCAACATATATAATATGGTATAACAGTGTCCGGTTTATGACACCGGAATTTTCTTCAAAGGTAGCACAATCCTTGGTAAGAACCAAGACTTGCGCGTGCGAATCCATGAAAAAAAAGGGCTACCTTTCACAGGCCGCCCTTTCCATCGTTAGTATGTTATGAAAAAATTGAGAGAATTGAAACTTCACAGTTTCATGGTGTTTTATTAAGCACTAACTTGTTATATAGAAAAGCAAAAAATGTTCGTTAATCTTGTTTGAGCTTCCCCGACGAGAGCATCCGCATGAACCGCTCGTCCATGTCTCCCGTGAGATTGACGATGGTCAGCGTTTTCTCGTCCGGATTCAGATTCAGCACCACCAGCTCGCGTATCACCTCGTCATGCTTGCGGACGAAGACCTTGTTGTTTTTCCCGGACTGGTTTTCCGTCAGCGGGGAAAACCTGTTCTTGTTCTTTTCCATGAGATGCTCCGCTTTCCGGAAGAGCTTCTTGCTTTGTCTCGTCGCCGTGATAATGCGGGCGCTTTTCAGCTTGGAGAGGAGATACTCCGGCACCTCTTCGTCCCTTTCTCCGCCCGGTTCGGCCATGACATCCATGAGTTTTTCCATCATCTTCGGGCTGACGGTCAGGCATTGCATGTCGCTGTCCTCCTCGGAATACAGCTCCATGAATTTGGACGCGAAGTCCTGCCCCCATGTCCATGTGTGGACTAAGCATGCTACTGACAGTAAGCAAAGAGCGCGTTTCAGTTTCATCTTACCGGCCTTTTTGTTCCTCTTCGGGTTGCCCCTCCGTGAGGGAATCCTGCTCGGACGCTTCACTCAGGCTTTGCGACACCATCTGCAAGGCGTCGGATATTTGGTCGTAGGCCATTTCGGGATCGTTGTACGAATCCTGGTAGTTCTCGTAATTGTAGTCGCTCTCCCCGCCCGCCTCGCGGGGGAAGGAGCTTTCCGCGGCTTTGCCGAGCGTGAGGATTATGGCCACGCAGGCCGCGGCTTTGTAGAAAGGCTTCATCCGGCACGCCCACGTGACCTTGCGCGCTTTCACCGGCTCGTCCTCTTCTATCCGCTTCAGGATTCTCGCGGCGAAGTCCTCGCCCGTTCTCACTTCCTGCCACATCTTCTCGCTTACGAAGAGTCGCTTGTAAGGCATCAGATGGCTCGGCACCTGGGCTTGGCTGAAGAAGATTCTCAGTATGGCCTCTTCTTCCACGGAGGTTTCGCATTGCCAGTAGCGTTCCAGAAGCTGTTCTATGTACTTATAGTCCATATTCTTGTATTTCTGTGTACTTTTGCCGGATTCGCCGTCTGGCGCGGAACAGGTAGACTTTCACCTGCTCTTCAGTCAGATTCAGAATTCCCGCAATCTCTTTATAGCTCATGCCTTCCATCTCTCTCAGCTGGACGATGTCCTGTTGGGCTTGGGGCAGTTCCTTCAGCAGTTTTTGAAGAAGTCCGAGCCCCTCGCGTGCCGTCAGGCTGTCGTGGGGTGTGGAGGCGTCGGGGCGGCTATGCAGGCTTTCGTCCAAGGTGACGTTCCGCGTTTCTTTCCTTTCGCTCCTGTCTAAAGAAAGACGCCTGCAAACGGTCAGGCAATAAGCCTCCACGGAGTCTAACCGCGACCACTCGCTACGCTTGTCCCACACTCTCATCAGTGTTTCCTGAACGATGTCTTCGGATTCCGCCGTGTCGAACGTGATTCGAAGAGCCATCCGATAGAGTTTGTCTTTCAAGGGCAATATATCGTTCCGAAAACTGATTTCTTTCATCTCTCTATCATGAATGACGGGCGAGTGCCTGAAAAGTTACACCCGCCCGCCGCCTTTTTTCGGAAAATTTTCTTCTCCTTGCCCTACTTCCCTATGGTCGTGCCGGATACGCCGTCGATGGCCGTGGACGAGGTGATGACGACCTTGCTCACTCCGGCGCGGATGGCCGCGAATGAATTTTCCAGCTTCGGAATCATCCCGCCTTGTATGGTTCCTTCCTCCACGTAATGTCTGAACTCGCTTTCGTTGATGTGGGGGATGAGGCTGTCATTGTCCCCGGCGTTTTTCAGCACGCCTTTTTTTTCAAAGCAATATATCAGGGTGACGTCGAACGCTCCCGCCATGGCCTTGGCGGTTTCCGAGGCGATGGTGTCGGCGTTGGTGTTCAGGATATGCCCTTGTCCGTCGTGCGTCAGGGGGGCCATGACGGGCACGACGCCCTTACGTACCAGGCCGCCCAGCAGCGTGCCGTCCACGGTGTCCACGTCTCCCACGAAACCGTAGTCCACTTCCTTTGCCGGGCGTTTGTGGGAACGTATCACGTCCATGTCGGCTCCGGTCAGCCCCAAGGCGTTCACGCCTTGCGCTTGAAGCCCCGCCACGATGTTCTTGTTCACCAGGCCGCCGTACACCATGGTGACGACGTTCAGCATCTCCGCGTCCGTGACGCGCCGTCCGTCAATCATCCGGCTTTCTATCCCCAACCGGGCCGCGATCTCTGTGGCGGAACGTCCTCCGCCGTGTACCAGTATCTTATGTCCGTCGATGGCCGCGAAGGCGGACAGCAGTCGCCCGAGCGAGTTTTCCTCCTCCACGACCTTGCCGCCGACCTTGACGATGGTGAGTTTCTCTTTCATGCCTATTCCAGATAAGTGTAGCCGTAAAGTCCCGACCGGTAGTTGTTCAGGAACTCTTTGCCTTCTTCGAGGGATATCTTCCCGTCCTGGATGGACTTGGACACCCAGGTCTCGAGGCGGCGGACCAGTTTCTTCGGCTCGTACTGGACGTATTCCAGGACTTCGGCCACGGTCTCGCCGTCGATGACTTGGTCGATGGTGTAGCCCTTGTCCGTCACGGAGACATGCACGGCGTTGGTGTCGCCGAACAGGTTGTGCATGTCGCCCAGTATCTCCTGATAAGCGCCTATCAGGAACACGGCGAGGTAGTATTTCTCGCCTTTCTTCAGGGTGTGGACGGGCAGGCTGTGCGAGACATGGCTGTTTGTCACGAAATTGGCGATTTTCCCGTCCGAGTCGCAAGTGATGTCCTGTATCGTGGCGTGCGTGTCCGGCCGCTCGTCCAGCCGCTGTATCGGCATGATGGGGAAGAGCTGGTCTATGGCCCATGTGTCCGGCAGGCTCTGGAACAGCGAGAAGTTGCAGAAGTACTTGTCGGCCAACAGCTTGTCGAGCGTCATGAGTTCTTCCGGTATGTGTTTCTGCGTCTGCGCCAGCAGGTTGACTTCGCGCGTGACGCTCCAGTACATGCTTTCGATGTCGGCGCGCGTCCGCAAGTCCGCGATGCCGTGGCTGAACAAGTCCAGCGATTCTTCCCTGATTTGCTGGGCGTCGTGCCAGTCTTCCAGAAGGGTGCGCGGGTTCAGGTTGTCCCATATCTCATACATGTCCTTTACTAACTGGTGGGCTTCCGGCGAAGGCTCGAAGTTCTCGTCCATGCGGGGGAGGGAAGCCGTTTCCAGCACCTGCATGATGAGCACCGAATGGTGGGCGGACAGCGACCGTCCGCTTTCCGTAATCAGGTTCGGGTGCGGGAGGTCGTTCTTGTTGGCCGCCTCGACAAAGGTGTAGATGCAGTCGTTCACGTATTCCTGGATGGAGTAGTTCACGGAACTCTCGCTGTTGCTGGAGCGCGTGCCGTCGTAGTCCACTCCCAGTCCCCCGCCGCAGTCCACGAACTCCACGCTGCAGCCCATGCGGTGGAGCTGGATGTAGAACTGCGAGGCTTCGCGCAGCGCGGTCTGGATGTGCCGTATCTTGGTAATCTGGCTGCCGATGTGGAAGTGGATGAGTTTCAGGCAGTCTTTCATCCCCTTGGCTTCCAACATGTCGAGGGCTTCCAGGAGTTCGCTGGAAGTCAGGCCGAATTTGCTGGCGTCCCCGCCGCTTTCTTCCCATTTCCCGCTGCCGGACGAGGCCAGCTTGATGCGGATGCCGATGTTGGGCCTCACGCTGAGTTTCCGCGCCACCTCGTAGATGGTGTTCAGCTCGTTGAGCTTCTCTACCACCAAGAAGATGCGTTTGCCCATCTTCTGGGCCAGCAAGGCCAGTTCTATGTAGTTGCGGTCTTTGTAGCCGTTGCAGATGATGGGGGAGGAGGAGTCGGTGTTGACGGCGATGACCGCGTGCAGTTCCGGCTTGGAGCCGGCTTCAAGTCCCAGGTTGAATTTCTTGCCGTGGCTGATGACCTCTTCCACCACGGGGCGTATCTGGTTGACCTTGATGGGGTAGATGATGAAGTTCTCCCCCTTGTAGCCGTATTCCCTGGCCGCCTTCCCGAAGCAGTTGCTGGTCTTCTCGATGCGGTTGTCCAAGATGTCGGGGAAGCGCACCAGCACGGGGGTCGACATGTCGCGGATGGCCAGTTCGTCCATCAGCTCTCTCAAGTCCACTTTCGCGCTGTCCTTTCTCGGCGACACGTAAACGTGCCCCTTTTCGTTGATTCCAAAATAGTTGACCCCCCATCCGTTGATGTTGTACAGTTCTTCGGAGTCTTCGACGCGCCACTTTCTCATTGCGTTCCTCACAGGTTTAACAGTTCATGGAGCAGGCGGACGGAATTCTTTATCTTGTCGCGGGTTTCCAGCAGTCCGATGTCCAACGTGTATTGCGCCCGGCTGTAGAAGGGCTCGCGTGCCGCGAGGGAGTCTATGATGTATTGTTTCATTTCCTCCTCCGTCTTGCCTTCCAGCAGGGGGCGTTCCACCTTTCTCATTTTCAGGTGTTGGAACAGCACGTCGGGAGAGGATTTCAGGTACACCGTCCGTGCCTGCCGGTTCATGTATTCCATGTTGTCGAAAAAGCAGGGTGTCCCTCCGCCGCAGGATATGATGACGTTCTCGAATTCGGCCACTTCGTGCAGGATGTTCCGTTCAATCTCGCGGAACTCCTCTTCCCCGCTTTCCGCGAACATTTGGAGGATTGTCCGTCGGTATCGTCCCTCGATGTACCGGTCCAAATCGTAGAAAGGGAGTTCCACGCTTCGGGCCAGAGCCTTCCCCACGGTCGTCTTTCCGGCCCCCATGTAGCCGATTAAGATGATGCGCGTCATTTTTTCTTGCTGTAAGTTCTTCTGCGTGCCGGCTTGGGCTTCTCGTCTTGCGCCTTGATTACGGCCATGCACTCGTCTACTGTCAGTTCCTTGGCCCGTTCCGCCAACGCCTTCGGCAGCTTGTAGTTGTTGTCCTTGTAGGTTATGTAGGGGCCGAACCGCCCGTTGAGCACTTCCAGTTCCGGTTCTTCGTCGAACCTTTTCAAGTGGCGTTCCGCTTCGGCTTTCCGCTTTCCGATGATGAGCCCGATGGCCTCCTGGAGGGTGATGCTCATCGGGTCGCGTCCTTTGGGAAGCGAGGCGTATTTCTTGTCGTGCAGGACGTAAGGGCCGAAGCGTCCGGAGCCGACGGACACGGCCTTGCCTTCGAAAGTGCCGAGGTCGCGGGGAAGTTTGAACAGCTCGAGGGCTTCTTCCAGCGTGATGGTTTCTAAGCTTTGCCCCTCCTTCATCTGGGCGAACCGCGGCTTTTCCTCGTCTTCCGCCGTCCCCACCTGCACCATCGGGCCGAACCGCCCGATTTTGGCGAACACGGGCTTCCCGCTTTGCGGGGCGGTGCCCAACAGGCGTTCGCCCACCTTGAATTC
Source organism: uncultured Paraprevotella sp. (assembly GCA_964466445.1). Taxonomy (GTDB): domain Bacteria; phylum Bacteroidota; class Bacteroidia; order Bacteroidales; family Bacteroidaceae; genus Paraprevotella. The sequence continues at coordinate 13,052 of CAYXQT010000034.1, forward strand.
CGATTTGGCGTTGAGCGTCTTTTCCACCTCCGGTTCGAAGCCGCCGTAGAAGTCTTTCATCATCTGCGTCCATTCCGTCTTCCCTTCCGCGATGTCGTCGAACTGCTTCTCCACTTCCGCCGTGAAGTTGTAATCCATGATTTCGGGGAAATATTGCAGGAGGAAGTCGTTGACTACCGTCCCCACGTCCGTCGGAATCAGCTTGCCCCTTTCGGCTCCGATGACGGCCCGCCTGGTCTGCCGGCTGACGGCGTCTCCCTTCAGCGTGAGGGCGACAAGTTCCTTTTCCTCACCTTCCTTGTCCCCTTTGGTCACGTATTCGCGCTGTTGTATGGTACTGATGGTAGGGGCGTAGGTGGAAGGACGCCCGATGCCCAGTTCTTCCAGCTTCTTGACTAAGCCCGCCTCGTTGTAGCGCGGCAGGTGTTGGGAGAACCGCTGGAGGGCTTGTATCTCTTTCCGTTCCAGTTGCTGCCCGGCTTCCATCGGGGGGAGCAGGCCGCTTTCCGCCGCCTCGTTCTCCGCGTCCTCGTCGAAACTTTCCCGGTAGACTTTCAGGAATCCGTCGAACTTGATGACTTCCCCCGTGGCCGTGAACGTGGCGTCTTGCCCGCTTATCCCGATGGTGGCCGTGGTCTTTTCCATTTCGGCGTCGGCCATCTGCGACGCCGCCGTGCGTTTCCATATCAGGTCGTACAGGCGGCGTTCCTGCGTCGTGCCCTCTATCTCCGTCCGGTCCATATAGGTGGGGCGGATGGCCTCGTGGGCTTCCTGCGCCCCTTTCGTCTTGGTATGGAACCGGCGGCTCTTGACGTAGCGTTCGCCCATCAGTTCCTTGATGACGGCGGCGGCGGCGTTGATGCAAAGCGAGGACAGGTTGACGGAGTCCGTGCGCATGTAGGTGATGCGCCCCGATTCATACAGGCGTTGGGCTATCATCATGGTCTGCGCCACGGTGAACCCCAGTTTGTGAGCCGCTTCCTGTTGCAGCGTGGAGGTGGTGAACGGAGCCGCCGGCGTGCGCTTTTGCGGGCGCGTGGCGATGTCGCGGACGGTAAAGGCCGCGTCCTTGCAGCTTTCCAGGAAGCGGGCGGCCTCCTCCTCGTTCTTGAAGCGCCGGCTCAGCTCCGCCCTGATTTCCGCGCCCTCCCGGTTGCCGGCGGGCGTGAAGAGAGCCGTTACGCGGTAGCTTTCCTCGCTCTTGAACTGCTGGATTTCCCTTTCGCGTTCCACAATCAGGCGCACGGCCACGCTTTGCACGCGCCCCGCCGAGAGCGCGGGCTTGACCCTCTTCCAAAGCACGGGGGAGAGCTTGAAGCCCACGACGCGGTCGAGCACCCGCCGCGCCTGCTGTGCGTTCACTAAGTTGAGGTCGATGTCCCGCGGGTGTTCGATGGCTTGCAGGATGGCGGGCTTGGTGATTTCGTGGAACACGATGCGCTTGGTCTGTGCCGGTTTCAGGCCGAGGACTTCATACAGGTGCCATGCGATGGCTTCTCCCTCGCGGTCTTCATCGGAAGCCAGCCAGACGATGCCGGCCTTTTGGGCGGCCGCCTTCAGCTCCTTCACCAGTCCGGCCTTTTCGGAGGGTATCTCATACTGCGGCGTGAAGTTCGTCGTGTCTATGCTGAAGGCTTTCTTCTTCAAGTCGCGGATGTGGCCGTAACTGGACAACACCTTGTAGTCTGCCCCCAAGAACTTTTCAATGGTTTTGGCTTTGGCGGGAGACTCCACAATCACCAGGTTTTTCTGCATGGTCTGTACCCTTTATGGAATTTCGGCAACAAAAGTAGGAAAAAAAGATAGATTACACCTTAATACATAGCATTTTTTTGATTTTGCGGGGCTGAATGCGGCGCGTCTCTTTCCGGGAGGAGAGATTGTCGTGCCAACAGCCTTTCGACGCCTTTCCGCACGGATGCCAGGCCGAAGTCCTCCGGGCGCAGTTCTTCCACGGGAATCCACAGCAGTTCGGACGCGTCGTCCATGGCGCGGGCCCGGCCGCTCCCGGCCACCGCGCAACGGAAGAAGCAATCCACGGTATGCACCGGGAATCCGGAATACACGTATATGTTGGGCAGGGAGAACAGGTATTCCGCGCGGGTTACTTCCAGTCCCGTTTCCTCCCTCACTTCCCGCGCCACTCCCTCCTCGCCGCTCTCGAAGCAGTCCGAGAAGCCGCCGGGCAGGTCGAGCGTGCCTTTGGCCGGCTCCTTCCCCCTGCGGCAGACCAGCAGTTCCCCGCGCTCGTTCAGGATGACCGCGACGGTGGCCGCGCTCGGGTTGAAATAATACACGAAACCGCAGTCTCCGCACCGTTTCGATTTCTCGTCATGCTCCGCGAAGCGCGGAGAGCCGCATTTGGGGCAGAAGCGGAATTGCGCGAAAGGATGTTCCCGTGTCATGGTTACGGTCTGTCGTAGGTTCGTTTTCTCTTGGATTACAAAGCTATGAAATAAATCCGGAATCCCGTGCCGTATCATGGATTGTTTTGTGGGACTGAGCCTTGATTTGCCCCGTCCGCCTTTCGCCTGCCTTTCGCGACGGTCCGGCGGAAAATCGGCGGCGGCTTCCGTCGGATTGTCGTTTTGTCAAAACGTCAGTTCCGCCCTCGCGGGAATCGCGTATTCGCGTGC
>CAYXQT010000035.1:0-15022 GCA_964466445.1 uncultured Paraprevotella sp.
TCCGAAACGGAACGGGGATGATTCCGAAACGGAACGGGGATGATTCCGAAACGGAACGGGGGACGCGCCGTGCCGGCGCGTCCCCCGTCTCCTCTCATTCGACACTGTCGAGGTTACTTGAGCACTTTCTTCACCGTGCCGCCCTGCTTCACGACATAAATGCCTTTCTGCAGACCTTCTATACTGTCGCCTACCTTCACGCCGCCCAGCGTATAGACTTCCGTCGGGACACCGGCGTTCCCCGCCTCTATGCCGCCCACGGAAACGTTCACGTCGAGCAGGTATTCCGTCACCGACTTCAGGCCGCATATACCGAAGTACGCATCCAGCGTCCCCTTCAGTGCCACCGGCTTGCCCAAGTTACCGGGGTTGTCCTGCAAGTTCAACGCATCGCGGACTTTCCCCTTCGGCAACTGGACGGGCAGGCACTTCGCGTAGTTCTTCTCCGCCGCGTCGTCGGCTATCAGGAAGTTCGTGTCGGCCACGCTGTCGCCCTCGGCGGTGAAGAACGCGTCCTCATTCGTCTCCCTCACGAAGCCCACGATGTAGCCTTTCACCCAGGACTCGGTCTTGGGGTTGCCCAAATCCTGCACGTCGGCGACCGTATAGGGCGCGTCCTGCGTGCCCTGACCCGAAAGGATTATTCCCCTTCCGGACAAGGCTATCTCCACGTCCTCCGTCAGGCCGCCGCCCGAGATGGTCAGCTTGCCGCTGTAGTCACGGGCTTCCGTGGGCGCGAACGTCACGTCGATGCCGGCATCCGCCGTATATTTCTGGGCGATGCTCGTCACCTCGCTGGTGAACACGTCGTCGCCGGACAAGGCGACCGTCAGGTCTCCCGTCAGATCCGTACCTTTGACGGACACGATTACCATGGAGTAGGTGTTCACGCTTACCTTGCCGAAGGAGACCGAAGCGGAATCCACCGTCACGCTCGGCTTCCACGTCCTGTCTTGGGCGTAGGTGATTTCTATGGTCTTGATGTCCAAGTCTGTCTGCGGGTCTGTCTTGCCGTTCACCACTTTCCACATGTTTCCGCGGATACCGACGTAGACTTGCGAGGTGCCCACGTAGTCCGTGCCGTTGACGGAGTAGCAGTTGAGCACCACCTTGGCGATGGGCTTGGATGCCAACAGCACCATCAAACTGCCCGGTACTAAATTCACGTGGCCTCCTCCGGACAAAAAGAACATGGGCTTGGTACTGCCGCCGCCGTTCGCGAAAATAATCGTGGTGCCTACCGAGTCGGTTATTTCGGTGGGGTGGCTCGCGTTCTCCCACCCGAAAGTGCCCAAGTCGGTGGTCGTCACGATTTCCGACGCGGTGGCATCGGGGTCTGTCAGTGTGACGGTCGCCCCGCTGACGGTGACGGACGCTTTCCCCTCGCGCTCGGGCTTGGTGCTTTCGATAATGCCGCCGTCCTCGGTCGTCAAGGAGACATCGTCCACGAGGAGGTTCGTTGTTCCGGAAGTCGTCTTGGGAATCATAATCACCAGATTTATCAGCGTGGAGTCCGCTTCCAACGTGAATGTTCCAGTGACTTCCACCCACTCGTTACTGGTAGCAAAAACATAGTCACCCTGCTGGATTTCGCCATCAATCGCATACGCATACGCAATGCGAACCCTGATTCTGGTATCCGTGGCCTTAACCCAAGCCGACACTACATAAGTACCCGCTTTCAGTTTCAAATCCGAACTGCTGAAATACTTCGTGCCACTTTTGGAGGTTTCTACCTTTGCACAACTGTTTCCCGTACGGGCATCGGAAGATTGGGTAACGGTAACGTCACCCAGGCTGGGGTTGCTTGGCTGCCATGGTTGCCAGCCCACGGGCTTACCGCCCTCCCACGTCTCGAAACCGCCGTCGGAAAACAAATTTTCCTGCGCGGTCACGCCGCCTGCCGCCGCCAACAACGCGACCGCCAACAAACTTTTCAATGAAGTAAACCGTTTCATACGCTCATTTTTTGCAGGTTGATAAATATGTAACATACAGATACACGCTATTTTTCTTCACGCGCATCATGTTTCCCACTAAAAAGAATGAAAAAAACCGCACGGGATTCGTCCTTTCCGTTAAAAAGAATGAAAGGCGAGCCGCCACGGCGGGGCGGCGGACTGCACGGACGGGCACGAAAAAGGGAAACCCTCGATTGCAAGTTTCCTTCCGTCCGCGCCCGTGAACGGGTCGCGCCTCCGACGTTGCCGGTCGGAAGTACACCGCCGGAAGCCGCCGGGAAAGGACAGAAACGGCGCAAGTCCCGCCGAGCATTCCCGGCTCTGAGTGCGGAAACCGTGAAAGAAACCGTTTTCGGAATGTCCGGCAAAAAAATGAAGTCCCGACGGAGGCACCGGCGTTTCACGACAAAACGGAGGATGCCGCGACGGAGACGGACAAACGTATGGCAAAGCCCCAAGAAATCCCTGCCATACTGCCACGAATCCCTGCCACGACACCCGATGCCGATGCGCAACCGCCTGACATGCAGAAGAAGCCGGCATTTCCCCCGCGCACCTCCGGAGGACGGCTTATCCCCGCGCGGGAAATCCTATTTCTTGAGGTTGGGCTTTTCCAACCCGTAGCCGTACCGCCTGTCGGCGGCCTTGAGCAGGAACGCCACTAACAGGGAGAAGATGGCGATTCCGGTGAAGACGCACATGGGGAGGGTATAGTCGTAAAGGTTGGTCACCTTGCCGTCCACCACTTTCTGAGCCACGATGCAATAGTTTTCAAGCATGTTGCCGACGAAAGCCGGCACGCCCCACAGTCCGATGTTCTGGATGAAGAATATCAGGGCGTATGCCGTGCCCAGCTGTTTGACCGGGAATATCTTGGCCACGGAAGGCCACATGGCGGACGGCACGAGGGAGAAGGAGATGCCCAGCACAATCATCAGGACGATGGCCACCCAAGAGGCGTGTATGAAAGGCACGGCGTAGACGGCATGCACGCAGATGAGCATGAAAGCCCCCAGCATCATGATGGAAGCGGCCTTTCCTTTCTTGTCTATCATCCCGCCGAACACGGGAGTCAGGAATAACGCGCCCAGGGCGGGAAGCCCCGCAAAGGTTCCGGCGATGCCTTCGGGAACGCCGTATTTCGTAACCATCAGTTCGGTGGCGAATTTCTGGAAGGGGAACACGCAGGAGTAGAACAGCACGCACAGGAGGGCGATGAGCCAGAAGCCGGGGTTGCCGACCACGGCCATCACGTCCTTGAAGGAGAATTTCTCCTCGTCGCCGGGTTCTCCCTCCGCGTCCCCGGAAGTCGGGGTGTCGCCCGCAGAGCCCGTCCCGCCCCCGGCGCGGACGGAGCAAGCCGCCATCTGGCGGTCGAGCCTGCGGTCCATGAAGTTAAAGCACAGGAAAGCGACCAACCCTCCCACGAGAAGCACGGCACCGATGAGCAACGGAGTGTCGAGGTGCCAGTTCTTGGCGACGGGAATGGCCACCGCGTATGCTACCTGCGAGCCGACGCGGGCTAAGGCGACTTGTACGCCCATGGCCAGCGCCATTTCCTTGCCGTGGAACCATTTGGCGATGATTTTCGTCACCGTGATGCCGGCGACCTCGGCGCCTACGCCGAACACGGAATATCCCGCCGAAGCCATGAAGACGTCCGTCTTGTAGCCGAACAACATCTCTTCGCTCCCGCCAAAACGGGTAATGGCGGCGTACTCGCATACCGTGCCGCCCACCATCAAGACGGCGGACAACAAGCCGGTGAAGCGGATGCCGAACTTGTCCAAGATCAGTCCGCCCCAGATGAGCATCAGCAGGAACACGTTCAGGAAACTGTAAGCGCCCGTGAAGAAGCCGAACTCGCCGCTTGTCCAGTGCAGTTCGCTTTCGAGCATGCTCTTGAGGGGAGCCATGACATCGTTCACGTAGTAGGCGGCCATCATGGTGAAAGCCACGATGAAGAGGGCAGACCAGCGTGCCCAAGTCTTGTCGTTTAAATTCCGGTTGGAAATCTGGTTCATGGCGTTTGTCGTTTAGGTTATCGTTTCAGCCAGCGGTCGAGCCAGCGGAAGAAAGTGCGTTGCCATAGGATGCCGTTCTGGGGCTTCAGCACCCAGTGGTTCTCGTCCGGGTACAGCAGGAGTTCGGCCGGGATGCCGCGCATCACGGCGGCGTTAAACGCGCTCTGCCCCTGCGAGCTGAGGATGCGGTAGTCTTTCTCGCCGTGGATGCAGAGGATGGGCGTGTCCCAACGCTCCACGTAGAGATGCGGGCTGGTGGCGAAGGTGTTGACCTTCTGCGTGTCTTCCACTTTCTCCGCGTTGCCGGGGTCGGCGCTGACGCCCTTGCGCCAAGGAGCCGCGCCGAGGTCCCAGTTGGGGAACCACATCTCTTCCGTCTCGTAATATTGTTGTTGCGTGTTGAAGATGCCGTCGTGCGCGATGAAGCATTTGAAGCGTTTGTCGTGATGCCCGGCCAGATAGTACACGCTGTATCCCCCGAAGCTGGCACCCACGCAACCCAGTCGGTCTTTGTCCACGTATGCCTCCTTGCAGATGTCGTCAATGGCACTCAGGTAGTCTTGCATGCACTGGCCGGTGTAGTCTCCGCTGATTTCTTCCAGCCACTCCATGCCGAAGCCGGGCAGTCCGCGGCGGTTGGGAGCGATGACGATGTAGTCGTTGGCGGCCATGATTTGCAGGTTCCAGCGGTAACTCCAGAACTGGCTGACGGGAGTTTGCGGGCCTCCCTCGCAGAACAGGAGCACGGGATATTTTCTTGCCGGGTCGAAATGAGGCGGGTAGACCACCCAGCAGAGTTCTTCCTTGCCGTCCGTGGTGGCGACGCGGCGTTCCTTGACCTCGCCCATCTTCAGGCGTTCCTGGAAATACCGGTTCTCCCGGGTGAGTTGCGCGACTTCCGCGCTTTTCCCCTTTCTGAGGGAGAGGCGGTAGATGTCGTCCGGGTCGCTGATGCTGTGGCGGGTGACGACGAGGTCTTTGCCGCACAAGGCAAGCGCGGTGCCATAGTCATAATCTCCCGCGGTCAGCTTCCGCACTCCGCCTTTGAGGTTGGCGGAATATACCATGCTACGCGCCTGCCATACGCCGGAGAAATAGAACGAGCGACTGTCGGCACCCCAGCAGAACCCGTCCACTCCGGAGCGGAAGTCTTCCGTGACGTAAGTCTTCGCGCCCGTTTTCAAGTCCAGCACGCACAGCCGGGAACGGTCGCTTTCGTAGCCGTTGCGTGCCATGCTGAGCCATGCCACGTATCTTCCGTCGGGAGAATAAGCCGGGTTCATGTCATACCCCACGTTGCAGTCCCGGTCTTGGCGGTTCACGGCCTGATGTTCCATGGATCGGGACGGGTCGATTTCAGGTTCTTCGTAATCCGCCGGCTTGCATAAGTTGTCGGTCTGCCCCGTCTCCGTGTCGTAACGGTAGATGTCGCTGTCCGTGCTGACGGCGTAGTCCCGTCCTGTCTTTTTGCGGCAGGTGTACACGACATGACGGCTGTCGGGACTCCAGTTGAACTGCTCGCTACCCCCGAACGGCAACATCGGGCACTCGAACGGCTCGCCGTTCAGGATGTCGATGCCGTCGCTTGTCCGCCCGTCCCGGACATCCGCCACGAAGATGTGGGGGATGGTGGTAACATAGCGGTCCCAATGTTTGTAGTTGAGGCCGGTGATGACCAAGCCGCTGGCCAGTGGCAGGTCGTCGTATTTCTTCTCTATGGAAGCGTAAGTGTCCACGGAATGGACGACGACGACTTTTTTCCCGTCGGGCGAGAACTTGTACCCTTCCACGTCCTTGCGGCAGAAACTGACCTGCCGCCGCGCCGTGCCGTCCAAGGCCATTTCCCATATCTGGCTGCTCCCGCTCTTGCTGCTCAGGAAAGTAATCTTTTGTCCGTCCGGCGTGAATGCCGGTTCGCTTTCGTCGTCGGACGTGGTGGTAAGCAAGGCCAGGTTTGTCCCGTCGGCATCCATCAGGTAAAGGACGGTGTGGCTCTTGTTCTGTTGTACGCTGTAATAGCTGACAGTGTACACGACCTTCCGCGCGTCCGGCGAGACGGCAAAGGTTCCGATTCGCCCCATGGCCCATAACGCTTCGGGAGTGAGGCGGTCTCCGGTGAGCGTAATCTGGTTTTTCCCGATGATTTGCCCGTCGTCGGCTCCGGATGCCGGAGCGGCGGGAGCCAAGGCAAGGGCTGCGGTCATGACATGGATGAGATTCATAATGTGTGTGAACTGAAAGACGAGCCGTCCCGCGCGGGACGGCCCTCATGGATGCGTTATTGTTTCTTGTGTTGTGATTGCTTCTTTTTCTGCTCTTCCAGAATGGCCTGTTGCTTTTTCTGAAGGGCTTCCAGCCGCGCGGCCATTCCCGACATCTTCTTGTCAGGGTTGGCTTTGTTGGCCTTGTAGTTGGCTTCGAGCTTGGCCAGAAGTTTCTTGTCGTCGGTGGTCTTGCGTAGGAACCACATGATGAGGATGCTGGTCAGGCCGGAAAGGAAGTAGTAGTAGTTCAGTCCGGACGAGTAGTTGTTGAACATGAAGAAGAACGCCACGGGCATGACGTACATCATGTACTGCATGAACTTCATCTGCCGCGCCTGCTCGCCGGTCATGCTGTTCTGTTGCTGGCGCATGCCTATCCACGTGTTGACGATGTTGGTCAGGCAGAACAACAGGCAGAAAATGCTGAGATGGTCTCCGATGAGCCAGACGGACTTGTCCCACCGTATCACGTCGTCGTATGCCGAAAGGTCGGAAGCCCAGAGGAAACTTTCCCCGCGCAGTTCTATGGCGTTCGGAACGAAGTTGAACAAGGCAATCCAGACGGGCATCTGCAACAGCATGGGCAGACATCCGCCCATCGGGCTGACCCCGTACTGGCTGTAGAGTTGCATGGTCTCCTGCTGTTTCTTCATGGCATCTTCCGGTTTCGGGTATTTGGCGTTAAGCTCGTCAATCTTCGGTTTCAGCACACGCATCTTGGCGGAAGACAAGTAAGACTTGCGCGTGGTGGGATAGACCAGAACTTTCACCAATATCGTGAGCAACAACAGGACAATGCCCATCGGCAGTCCCAGACTGCTCAGCCAGTCGAAGACGTAGATGATGAAGAAACGGTTGATCCACTTGAAGAGCGGCCAGCCCAGATAGACGAGGTCTTCCAATTCCAAGTCCTTGTCGCCTGAGCTGAGTTTGTTCGTGTGCTGTAACAAATGGTAATTGTTCGGGGCGAACAGCATCTGCATCCGCGTGGGGGTCTTCCCGCCGGGGTCGAAGAACGTTTTCATGTCGGCCTCGTAGTCTTTCAGGTAACCGTCGGCTTTCTGTTGCGGCGTGCTGGCGAGGCGGGTTTCCGTGAAACTCTGGTGCGCTATCAGCACGCAACTGAAGAACTGGTTCTTGAAGGCAATCCAATCCAAGGGTTCTGCAATTTCCTTGGCCTCGGCGCGGGTCTCGCTCAGGTAATCCGTCCCTTCATCCTTTATCTTATATGTCAGGGAGGAGTAACGGTTCTCGAAGTCGAAGCCTTTCTCCTGCTGGCGCGCCCTTTCATTCCATGCGATGTCCAGCGTCCTCATGGACGGGGCGAAGAAGTTGCCCAGTCCGTCGGCCCGGATGGTGAAATCGACCATGTAGGAATGAGGCAGCAACGTGTAGTTGAAGTCCAGCGTGCCTCCCGCGGAAGTCCGCAAGCGCATGGTAAGAGCCGTGTCGCTGACATCGACCGGGGTGAAGAAGAAGTCGCCCGAGTTGATGTTCTCCGTTTTGCCGGCCCACATGAGTTGCATTCGCGCGTCTTTTTCGTCGAACAGCGTCACCGGGCCGCCTTGCCGGTTCTTATATTCCTTGAGTTCCACCTTTCGGACGGTTCCCCCTCGCGTGTTGAACGTCAGTTTGATCAGTTCGTTCTCTAACACCACGTCCTGTGCCTCCCCCCTCCGGTGGGCATAGAACAGGGACGCCGTGTCCAAGGCCGCCTGCGCCTGACGCACCATTTCGGCTTCTTCTTCGGCTTCCCGCGCCTTTTGCGCTTGTTGCCGCGCCGCGGCGGCGATGGAGTCCTGCCGCAGCCGGGCTTCCATTTCCGCCTCGCTCGGCCGGCTGAAATAGCCGAAACCGATAAGTACGGCTGCAATGAGGATGAATCCCGTGAGCGTGTTTTTGTCCATAATCTTGTTTATTTGCCTTCAGACTGCCTTCCGGCGTCCCGTGAGTTCTCGATGGCCGCCTTAACGAACGAGAGGAACAAGGGGTGCGGCTTAAGCACCGTACTGCTGTATTCCGGATGGAATTGCGTTCCGACGTACCATTTCAATGCCGGGATTTCCACTATTTCTACCAGGTTGCTTTCGGGGTTGATACCCACGCACTGCATGCCCGCCCTTTCATATTCCTTTATATAATGGTTGTTGAACTCGTAGCGATGCCGGTGCCGCTCGAAAATCTGCTTCTGCCCGTACGCTTCGAAAGCCTTGCTGCCCTCGCGCACGTCGCATTCGTAGGCGCCCAGACGCATCGTGGCTCCCATCTGGGTGATGTTCTTCTGTTCTTCCATGATGTCGATGACGTTGTGCGCGGTCTTCTCATCCATTTCGCGGCTGCTGGCGTCCGCGTACCCCAGCACGTTGCGTGCAAATTCGATAACCATCATTTGCATGCCGAGGCAGATGCCGAACGTCGGAATGTCGTGTGTGCGGGTGTATTCGGCGGCGATGATTTTGCCGTCGGTGCCCCGTTGCCCGAATCCCGGGCAGATGACCACGCCCGCCATGCCTCCCAACCGCTCTTCCACGTTCTCGCGGGTCAGCTTCTCGCTGTTGACGAAGTGCGTCTTGACTTTATGGTCGTTGTAAGTCCCGGCATGCGCGAGCGACTCCAGGATGCTCTTGTACGCGTCTTGCAAGTCATACTTGCCTACCAAGGCGATGCGGACGATTTCCGTGGCTTTGTCGCGGCGGTCGAGGAACGAACGCCACGGGCCGAGCGGGGGAGTTTCGCCCACCGGCACGTTCATCTTGCGCAAGATGATGGCATCGAGCCCTTGGGACTGCATGCTCAGGGGCACTTCGTAGATGGACGGCATGTCCAGACTTTGGATGACGGCCTCCTCGTCCACGTTGCAGAAATGAGCCACTTTCTTCCGGATGTCCGCGTTCAGCTCGTGTTCCGTGCGGAGCACCAAGATGTCCGGTTGTATTCCTAAACTCTGCAGTTGCTTGACCGATGTCTGGGTCGGCTTGGTCTTCAGTTCTTTCGCGGCCGCCAGGTAAGGGACATACGTCAGGTGCAGGTTGATGGCGTCTTTGCCCAGTTCCCACCGCAATTGCCGGATGGCTTCCAGGAAAGGTTGCGATTCGATGTCGCCTACCGTCCCGCCGATTTCGGTGATTACGAAATCAAACTTGTATTTCTTGCCCATCAGCTTGATGTTCCGTTTGATTTCGTCCGTGATGTGCGGCACGACCTGTATGGTTTTGCCCAGATAGTCCCCCCTGCGTTCTTTTTCGATGACGCTCTGGTATATCTGGCCGGTAGTAATGTTGTTGGCCCGGGTAGTCCGGATTCCGGTGAAACGTTCGTAATGCCCTAAATCCAAGTCCGTTTCCTGGCCGTCCACGGTGACGTAGCATTCGCCGTGCTCATACGGGTTGAGAGTACCCGGGTCGATGTTGATGTAGGGGTCGAATTTTTGGATTGTGATGTTGTATCCGCGGGCTTGCAACAGTTTGCCCACAGACGAGGATATGATGCCCTTGCCTAATGACGAGGCAACTCCGCCGGTGACGAAGATGTATTTTGTTTCTCCCACAATGTTGTAATTAGAAATCCCTCATACTGTCATGATGCAACCATCAGGCGGCAAAAATACAAAAAACTTTGAGTTCCGCGGGACTTTTCCTTCAAAAAAAGATATATCTTTGTGCCGACGAAAGGAAACGCGGATGCGGATAAGGTTCTTTTTCATCATCATGTTGTCATGCTTGTCCGACATCGGGATGGGGGCGGACGACAAGCGCACGCGGGTCGCGGACACGTTGTCGATGAATGCCGTGGCACAAAGGTATGCCGCCATGCTGGACACGCTTGCGCGGAAAGCGGACGGGACACGGGCGGATACAACCGCGAGGTGCGCTCCGTATTATTTCAGGCTGTTCGCGCCCGGCACGCTTTATGACGCCCCCATGAGACAGGAATTCGGCATCAAGTGGACATCCACGCTCCCGGGGCGCGGGAAGAACATCCCTCCTCTGCTGGATGGTAAAGACAAAAGCCAACTGGTGATAGAAGAGGGCAACAGGATGCTGATGCAGGTTTACGCCCGCACTCCGTGGCTGATTCATACCACGGAAGACGACTTGGAAAAAGCCGGGATGTTGCAGGAAGAAGTCTTGCCGGAGTTGCCCGCCGTGACCCATTTGGTGGAGAACGAGGTCGAGGTCGATTTAATGCAAGATGTGGATGCTATACGTTTAAAGGTTCGGCATCCTGACTTTTGGAAATACAAGGGGAATTATTCGTTCCAGTTCACCCAAAACTATTTTTCCGAGAACTGGTATCAGGGCGGCGACAACAACTATACGATGCTGGCTTTGGCGACCATGGAGGCAAACTTCAACAATAAGCAAAAAGTACAATGGGACAACAAACTTGAAATGCGTCTGGGATTCCAGACTTCGAAAACGGACGAGAAGCACAAGATTAAGACCAATGACGACTTGTTGCGTCTGACGACGAATATAGGGTACAAGGCTACCAAACATTGGTTTTACACCTTGCAGGTTCAGGCGTATACCCAGTTTTGTCCGAGTTTCAAGGCAAATAGCGAAGACGTTTCTTCCGACTTCCTTTCCCCGTTCAACTTGGTCGTTTCCTTGGGCATGGATTATAAATTGGAATTGAGACGCTTCAAGGGTTCTGCCAATTTGTCTCCCGTCGCTTATAACTTCCGTTCGGTGGAACGCAGGTCGCTGTTCGGAAATTTCGGATTAGACCCCGGACGAAGCATGTACAACAATTTCGGCCCGAACATTACGGCTAATTACAGTTGGGCGATATGGAAAGACGTCAAATGGGATGCCCGTATATACTGGTTCAGCAATCTGGAATCGACCGACGTCGAATGGGAAAACACGTTTACATTCACGATAAACAGGTTTTTGAACTCCAAACTGTTCCTCTATCCTCGTATAGATGACAGTTCGGAGAATTACCGGAACGAGGATAAAAAGTTCCCTTATCTCATGTTCAAGGAATGGTTCAGCCTCGGCGTCAACTACTCGTTTTAACCGAAGTTCTCCTTAGCGACTTGTTAATGCCTTCGATATAGTCCAGCAGTTCCGTTCGTCCGGTTTTGTTTACGGACGAAGTCATGAAATAAGGAGGAAGCTCTTCCCATTGTTCCTTTAAGACTTCAAGATAAGCGGCAACGTTAGCCTGAAGCTCAGCTCTCTTGGGCTTGTCGGTTTTCGTAAAAACGATACTGAACGGAATCCCGTTCTCTCCGAGCCATTCAATGAACTCCATGTCTATTTTCTGAGGCTCGTGCCGCGAGTCGACGAGTACGAACAGGTTCGTCATCTGCTCCCTGCGCAATATATAGGAAAAGATGATTTGCCGCAGCTTTTCTTGTTCTTTTTTGCTTGTTTTGGAGTAGCCGTATCCCGGAAGGTCTACCAAGTACCATTCATGGTTGATTAAAAAGTGATTGATGAGCAGTGTCTTCCCCGGCGTGGCAGAGGTCTTGGCTAATTTCTTATTGTTGGCCAACATGTTAATCAAACTGGATTTGCCCACATTGGAGCGGCCTATGAAAGCGTATTCGGGGATGTCGGTAGAGGGACACTTCCCGACCGAAGAATTGCTGATGACAAATTCTGCTGATTTGATTTCCACGTCAGTTCGTATTTTTGTCGGCAAATATACGCCTTTTATTTGGCTTTTGGTTATCTTTGCACAAATTTATGCGTTTTTGATTGTAGATGAATCAACAATATCCTTCAGTATTATTGGAAAAGGCCGTAAATGAATTTGCAAAATTGCCGGGGATAGGTTTGAAGACGGCCATGCGGTTGGTCCTACATCTTCTGAGGCAGGATGTGCAGACGGTCGAGAGTTTCGGCGGGTCGTTGATTACGCTGAAACATGAAGTGAAATATTGTTCCGTATGTCATAGCATCTCGGATACGGAAGTCTGTGGAATTTGTTCGGATATGCGGCGCGACCACTCCACGGTATGCGTGGTGGAAAATATCCAGGACGTGATGGCCATAGAAAACACACATCAGTACAATGGCGTTTATCATGTGCTTGGCGGAGTAATATCTCCGATGGACGGAGTGGGGCCTTCCGACCTCCGGATACAAACTCTCGTGGAACGCGTGGACGGCGGAGGGGTGCGGGAGGTGATATTGGCTCTTAGCCCGACAATGGAGGGAGATACGACCAACTTTTATATTTACAGGAAGATAGAGAATGCGCCCGTGCGCGTTAGCGTAATTGCGCGTGGAATTGCGCAAAATGATGAACTGCAATACACGGATGAGGTAACGTTGGGACGTTCTATCGTGAACCGTGTGGCCTTTACGGGGCAAACGTAGGAGGGCGGCAGAGAGATGGAGAATGTGATAAAGAAGCTCCGGATAGAGTTTTACCTTGTCTTTGTAGGGGCGTTCGTGCTCGCGGGGCTGTTCGAACTGGACGTGTGGACTCCCGGTTGGGCGGCTGTGGGGAATGAACGGGCGGATTATTATGTCAACCTGACGGGAATCATCATGGTTATCGTATTGGTGCCCGCGGCTCTGAAAGTGATGTCGTTCCGGACGGTGAAATCTTCTTTTTCCACGAACTTCCCTGAACAGTCCGCCCTGAGGTATAAAAGATGGAGCGAGGTACGTATGGCGATGCTGGCCGTTACGGGATGGGCGAATATCGTGTTTTATTATCTGACATTGGACTCGACCGGTGCCATTTGTGCGCTTATTACAGCTTTGGCTTTATGCTTTTGCCGGCCTTCCCGTGAAAAGTTTGCGGAAGAAACGGGGTTGGAACCAAATCATGACGGTGTAGAGGCCGGGAACCAAGGAAAGGCATGAAACTTTCAATCGTAATCGTCAGCTATAATGTGAAGTATTATTTGGAACAGTGCCTATGTTCCGTGAAACGGGCGTGCAGAGGTCTGGATGCCGAAGTGTGGGTGGTGGATAACGCTTCTTCCGACGGGTCGGCCGGATATATACGCTCTCGTTTTCCTGATGTCCGTGTCATGGAAAATCGGGAAAACGTCGGTTTCTCTCGTGCGAATAACATGGCGATAAGGCAAGCGAGGGGTGAATACGTTTTGCTGCTTAATCCGGATACGGTGGTGGGAGAGACGACATTGTCCGGATGTTTGCGTTTCATGGATACCCATCCGGAGGCCGGAGCCACGGGGGTTGCCATGTTGAAAGACGACGGCTGTTTTGCCTGGGAATCCCGCCGGGGACTTCCTACACCTTTCACGTCTTTCTGCAAGATGACAGGTTTGTGTTCATTGTTCCCTCATTCGCGGCTTTTGGGGCGTTATTACATGAGGTATCTGGATAAGGGCGAAACGAACCGGATAGATGTCGTCTCGGGAGCTTTTTGCATGGTGCGCCGTTCCGCACTTGACAGAACCGGACTTTTAGATGAAGATTTTTTCATGTACGGAGAAGACATCGACCTTTCTTACCGTTTGTTACAGTGCGGCTATAAGAATTATTACCAGCCGTTGAGAATCCTGCACTATAAGGGAGAAAGTACGCATAAGAGCTCCTTCCGTTACGTGCATGTCTTCTACAAAGCCATGCTTATCTTTTTTAATAAGCATTATCGCCGTTCAAACCGCTGGCTGACTCCTTTTATCCAAATGGCTGTCGTTATCCGGGGGATATTGGATTTGTGCGTGTACCAGAAAGAACGTTTGTCCGGATGGGTTGGAAGAGGGCGGAACCGCGAGGCTGATAAATCATATCTGTTTCTGGGTCGTCCCGAAGCTGTGGAGTCGCTATGCAGATTGGGACTTGAAAACAAATTGAAAATAGATTTTGTCGTAGCGGACGAATCAAGCAGGCCGGACGGCCATCTCGACCCGTCTCTTTCGGTGAAAGGGTATGACTATGTCGTATATGATACGGGGGCATATAGTTATGAGAGAATGCTTTGCCTGTTGTCTCTCGGCGTAGAACATACCCGGATAAGAATAGCGACTTACTCCATGGAGACACACAGGCTGATAACGATGAATAACGTATATTAAAGAAACGGGATGCAATGAAGTTTGCGGCAGATAATATACGGTTGCGTGCGCTTGAACCGGAAGATTTGGAATGGTTATATACCGTTGAGAACGATGAAGAATTGTGGCAATGGGGAAGTTCGAATGTCCCTTATTCCCGTTATGCTTTGAAGACATATATAGCAGAGTCACGCCATGATATTTATGCTGACGGCCAATTGCGCTTGGTTATAGAGGCGGAGGATGAACATTCGGTTTTAGGGTGTGCGGATTTGATAAATTTTTCTCCCCGGCATTTGCGTGCGGAAATAGGAATATTGTTGTTCCCGGAGTACAGGGGACGCGGAATTGCGACCAAGGCACTGGAAATGATTGTTTCTTATGCACGTGAACATTTGTATATACACCAGCTTTATGCCATAGTTTCCCGCAAGAACACGAAAGCACAACGTTTGTTCGAGCGATGCGGGTTCAAATGTGTGTTTCTGTTGGAGGACTGGCTAAGGGATAAAGAGGAAGATTACGTATCAGCTTACATATATACTCGTCCCTTAAAATAGGTCTTGCCATATGAGCTACAGTACCTATAGTATAAAAGCTCCTTGATAAATCTGCAAGTTTTTGTAACTTCAAGTTCTAAAACTTGCAGTTAAAAGTTTCATGGAAACAAGTGTTTCCGCGATTGTCCGGAGAACCGTGCAAAAGTCTTGAAAGCGGATTGTCGCTTGCGCACCGCCGCTTTCCCGGCAACGTGATTCCCCGGACAAAATCCATTCCCTC
>CAYXQT010000036.1:0-14818 GCA_964466445.1 uncultured Paraprevotella sp.
CAAAGGCCATTCCCGTAAGGAACAATGCCGAATGGAAAAGTTTCTTCTTCATGATTTCGTTTTTTATGTTTATGGTTTTTATGTTCGTGTTTTCACTTCGTCCGATGCGCCTCGCGCGTAGGCAAGGGCGGGTCTTGCCTTTCTCCCCGCTTGCCCCGCATTCCGGACGGTTGTCTTCGCTCGGCGGAAGCCGCGCCGCCGCGTCCGGTATCCCCCGTTTCCGCCCCGTTCCCCTTTCGGAGAGATGGCACGGACTGTACACCTTGATGCCGTCTTTCCCGTCACTTGTCCGTGAACCAGCCTATGTAGGCCACTCCGATGGCAAACTCGTTCTCGCTGTTGTATTTTCCTCCGCCGATTCTTCGCGTCGTGTAGTCCGCCTTGAACACCAGGTTCGGCAGGGCTTTCCAGTTCACGCCGGCAGTCCACATGCTCACCTTCTCGCGCGGATCCGCCCCCTGCCGAGCAATGACCTCTTCCTGCGGGTTGTAGTATTCATACCTCGCGAACGGATAAATCACCGGGCATTTCGGACTTCCCGTGATGCCCTGCAAGTCCAGTCCGAGTTCCGCCCCGTAGCTCACCGCCTTCTTGGCGACGGGCGTGGCGCGGGTGTAGGGGCTCTTGTTCCCCAAGTTCGTGTTGACCCGGCTGAGCTGGTCGCTCTTGCCCAAGTTGCCGAAGACGCAATTCCCGCGGAACGTCAGGAAGCGGTCGGCATACTGCGCGTCCACCGTGTATATCCGCACGGGTATGTCGCCGCAGGAGGAATACGTGGCGGGCTTGTCCGCGTTCGCCCCGATGTCCTTGCAGAAATACCACGACGCGCCCACGCGCAGACCCCTCAGTCCCACGTAGTCTACGCGGGCCACGTAGGCGGGCGAGGTGAAGTTGTCCTCCTCGAAGATGCTCGTCTTGCCGCCTCCCGCCCACGTCTTGCGGTCGAATCCGTTCGCGTTCAACCCCGTCACCACCATCGCCTGATAGTCGAACGCGGCACGCCCCTTTCCTATGGTGCCGAAGAGTTCGAGACCGGTCTCGTGCCACGTGGAGGGCAGGATTCTCGTCTCTCCCTCCGGGCGGCTCGTCCCGAAGAAGTTGACGGGCTCGTGGTGCGCGTTCGTCAGCCCGACGGGGACGATGACATGGCCCACGCGCACGTTGATTTCCGGGAGGATGAGGCGGGTGACGTGGAATTGCTCCAAGGCCACTTCGCCGCCCTTTTCCACTTCCGTCTCGTATTCCCCGTTCTCGCTGTTCTCCAGTTCGTAGGCCACTCCCGTCCCTCCGCTCTCGAACTCTATTTCGGCACCCAGCAGCCATTTGGGCGTGAACTTGTAGTCGAAAGCCAGCACGAAGCGGGGGACGGAAACGGTGTTGCGGTGCTTCTTCGGATTACCCTCGTCGCTACCGTAATATCGGTTGATGCCGTAGTCCTTGAAGTTGGCGACCATCTCGCCGTATCCGCCCACGCGGAACTTCCCGTAGCCGCCGTCCTCTTCTTCTTCCTGTGCCGCCATGCCGCCGGGGACAGCCGCGAGGGTGAGCATCGCGCAGAGCAGGGCTACCGTCCTGAGACGTCTGCCTCGTCCGCCGACCGTCCGGTGGGAACGCGGTTTCTGTCCGTCCGGCATCGAGAACGTCCGCGAGACAAATCCTTTCTTTTTCCGTAGTTCCATCGTTCATTCGTATTTTGCCGTTGCAAAGTTACAGGGTCGTCAAAGACACGTCAATACACAAAATCGGGCAAAGTCCGGGCAGGGGAGGGATACCCGAAAAGAGTGCGGCGTTTTCACGTCTCTTTCCGCGATAATACCTACTCTTAGTGATTGTGCGGGACGGATATTTTTCCGTCCTTTGCATTACGTAAACGATTCAAGGTATCATGTCTGAAAAATATAAGGAGACCGACCGGATGGGCGACATCATTTGCGATGACTACCGAATACTGCAAGTGATTAGCCGCTTCGGCCTCACGTTGGGGTTCGGCGACCATACGGTGAGCGAGACGTGCATGGCGGCGGGCGTGGACGCGCCGACTTTCCTTGCCGTGGTGAATTTCATACGCACGGGCGGGCGGATGTCGAACTTGTCGGACACGGTGGATTCCCTGTCGCTCCCGGCTCTGGTGGACTACCTCCGCCGCTCGCACGACTATTTCGTGAAGTTCCGGCTGCCGGCCATCCGCCGCAAGCTGATAGAGGCGATAAACTGCTCGGCGCACAACCAGATAGCGTTCCTCATCCTGAAGTTCTACGACGAGTTCGCCGCCGAGGTGGGGCGCCACATGGACTACGAGGACAAGCACATCCACACCTACGTGAACGACCTGATGCGCGGCGCGAAGGGTGGGGCGGACGAGAACATCCACAAGCTGTCGCGCCAGCACCACGACAACCACGCCCAGATAGAGAAGAGCCTGACGGAACTGAAAAGCGTCATCATCAAGTACTACCCGACGGACAGCGACGCGCAACTGCTCAACGACGTGCTGATGGATCTGTTCATGACGGAAGAGGACTTGTTCAGCCATTGTCACTTGGAGGACACCCTGTTCATCGAGGCCGTCGTCCGCTTGGAAGAGGAGCGCCGGAGCGCGGAGAGCGGCGCGAGCCCCTCCGCGGACGGGCAGGACGGGGGCGCGAACGCGAACGACGCGCTGAGCAGCCGCGAGAAGGAAGTCATCGTCTGCGTGGTGAAAGGCATGTCGAACAAGGAGATAGCCGAACAACTGTACATCTCGGTGAACACCGTCATGACTCACCGCCGCAACATCAGCCGGAAACTTCAGATACATTCTCCCGCGGGACTGACCATCTATGCAATCGTGAACGGGCTGATTAATCTGGAGGAAGTGAAGCTGTAGGCTTGAATCGGGCGCGTCCCTCCCTCGAACGGGATTGCCGCACGGACGGACGGGGCGCGGACGGCATCGAACGAGACCTTGCCGATATGGAGAACATCGGACTTTTTTGCGCCGCCTCCGCGCGGCTTGAAACCGGCTACTATGAGATGGCGGAGGCTTTCGGACGCTTCGTGGGGGAGAGCGGGCGGACGTTAGTGTACGGCGGGGCTGATTCTGGCCTGATGGAGTGCGCCGCACGCGGAGCGAAACGTGCGGGCGGACGGATAGTCGGCATCGTGCCGACAATTCTGGAAGTACGCGGGCGCGTGAGCCGTTACGCGGACGAGGTCGTGCCGTGCCGAGACTTGAGCGACCGCAAGGCTGTCATGCTGGAACGAAGCGACGTGATGGTGGCTCTGCCCGGCGGCATCGGCACGCTGGACGAAGTGTTCACCGTGATGGCCGCGAACAGCATCGGCTACCACAGGAAAAAGGTAGTCCTTTTCGCCTTGGACGGGTTCTGGGACGGGCTGGAGGCGGTGCTTCGCGAGATGGACAGGCGCGGCTTCGTCAACGTCCCCTTGGAACAGTACCTCGTCGTGGCGCGTTCGTGGGACGAGTTGCGGGCAGCCCTGACATGAGTTTCCCGAAGCCGCGGCATGGACGGAAATAGCCGGAGTCACTTCTTGTCAAAGTGTCAAATTCAGTCTAATTGCAAAAATAGGATGAAACTTTTGTAACTCATTTCTTGTGTTCCTTGCCCTTGCCGGTACATTGTACATCCCGTTCATGACGGGATAAACCTTTTTCCGGCTGTCACGCCTTTGAGAAAGGAAGGCTCAAACAGCGTGGGTAGCTTGTCGCATTTCATGGTTATTTCCAAGATTACGCTTGGGTTCGCGATATTTTCCCGGAACGTCGGATACTGCAAAGTCCGAAAGCAAGGCGAGTTGCTGAAATATTTCGTGTCTTTTCCATATCATACCTTGGTTTGGATATTCCCCGTTTTGGCTACTGAAACTTGTTTCCGGGGAAATACCCAAAGTTCAAAAAAGCCAATGGGTTCGCAACGCTTTGAGCACGAATGGGCGGGCTGATTTCATGCCATTTACCGAATGTCCCGAATTTGTCGGAAAGTCCCCCAAGAAAGTAATGTCTTGCTTGTCCGGATGACTTATGCCCCTCATTCTCCCCAGCCGGCGCGGTCTAAGTTCCGGTAGCCGATGGCCTCGGCTATATGGGTTTGCCCGATGGTTTCCCGGCTTTCCAAATCGGCGATTGTGCGGGCCACGCGCAGGATACGGTCGTAGGCGCGTGCCGAAAGACGGAGGCGCGACATGGCGGCACGCAACATTTCCGTACCGGCATCGTCCAAAGAAGCGTATTCGCGCAACAGCTTGGAAGTCATCTGCGCGTTGCAATGCACCCCCGCCAGACCGGCATAACGCTGTTCCTGGATGCGGCGGGCGCGGACTACCCGCTCACGGATGGAGGCACTGCCTTCCCCCGGTGTCCGGCGAGACAGCTCTTCAAAAGACAACGGCGTGATTTCGATTTGCAGGTCGATGCGGTCGAGCAACGGCCCCGAAATCTTATGCAGGTAACGGTGTATCTGCCCCGGCGTGCACACGCAGGCTTTCGTGGGATGGTTGTAGTAGCCGCACGGGCAAGGGTTCATGGAAGCCACGAACATGAACGAGCAAGGGTAAGTCACACTGTACTTGACACGCGATATGTTGATTTGCCGGTCTTCCAACGGTTGGCGCAACACTTCGAGCACCGTCCGTGAGAATTCCGGCAACTCGTCGCAGAACAGCACGCCGTTGTGTGCCAGACTTACTTCACCGGGTTGTGGGTTGGTGCCGCCGCCTACCAAGGCTATCTGGGAGATGGTGTGGTGGGGCGCGCGGAACGGACGGCGGGCGATGAGCGAGCTTTCCCGCGCCAGCTTGCCCGCCACGGAATGTATCTGGGTCGTCTCCAGGCTCTCAGCCAGAGACAGAGGAGGCAGGATGGAGGGCAGACGCTTTGCCATCATGGACTTCCCGCTGCCGGGAGGCCCTATCATGATGACGTTATGCCCGCCGGCCGCCGCCACTTCGAGAGCCCGTTTCACATGCTCCTGACCTTTCACGTCCGCGAAGTCGCAATCAAAATCAGTCTGCCGTGCGTAAAACTCAGCCCGGGTGTCTATTTCCGTAGGTGTAAGTCCTCCCTCGCCGTTCAGGAAACGGACTACCTCGCCGATATGGCTCGCCCCGTACACTTTGATTTTGTTGACCACGGCCGCCTCCCGGACGTTCTGCAACGGCACAATCAGATGTTCGAATCCCATCTCGCGGGCCTTGATGGCTATCGGCAAGGCACCTTTCACGGGTTGCAGACTCCCGTCCAAGCTCAACTCGCCGAGCATCATCGTACAAGGCAACTTGTCGGGCTTCACCCTTTCGCCGGTCGCCAAGATACCGACGGCCAGCGGCAGGTCATATCCCGCTCCCTCCTTGCGGATGTCCGCAGGAGCCATGTTCACCACGAACTGCTTCGAGGGGAAACGGAAGCCGCTGTTTTCCACGGCTGCCACGATGCGCTCGTGGCTCTCCTTGACTGCGTTGTCCGGCAAGCCGACCAGAAAGAACTTGATGCCCCTTGAGGCGTTCACCTCAATGGTAACGGGTATGGCAGAAAGCCCTTGGACAGATGCACCATAAACCTTTACCAGCATGACGACCTGTTTACCGCGGTTCAAAAAGTCGCTTGATTTCCGGCTCTATGTCTTTCTCGTATGAGGTGCCTGCGGCAAGCACTTTGCCGTCCGCCCCGGCCAACAGGTAAAAGGGGATGGAACGGACTCCGAATAGCTTGACCAAGGGACTGTTCCATGACCGGAAGTCACAATAGCTCGTCCACGACATGCTGTCCATACGTTCTATACTCTTGCGTGCCGCGTCGCTCACGTCCAACGAGATGCTGACGGCCTCTATTTTGTCCGGATTTCCTTTCAACATCCGCCTCATACGAAACGTCTCGGCTCTGCTCCGGCTTTCCCATGAAGCCCAGAAGTGGACAAGGAGAGGTTTCCCGCGGTAGTCGGATGCCCGTGCTTTCTTTCCCTCTTCCAACGCAAGGCTGAAATCAGGGAGCGGACTGCCCTTTTTCAGAAACCTGCCTCTGCTTTCCACGTCGGACTGCCAGCTCAGCAGTTGCAGATTGTCGGGCTGGGCTTTGCGCAACATGCGATAACGCTTTTCCACTTCTCCTTGTGAAACGTCGTCGTATGGCAGAAAATACTCCTTGAATAAGAAAACGCTTACGGGCGATTCCGGAAACTGCTCCATGAAAGCGGCGGCGGCTTTCCTTATGCCGGAAAGTCCCTTGTCTTTGTTTTCTATACGAAAGGCCGTCAGTTCCTCGTTCGGCCGGTTGCCTTTCACTTCCACTCCTTTCAAGTTACGGGCATCTCCCTTGAGCGTGATTACGTCGCCCGATGAAGCGAAAATGACCTGTTCGGACAAGTTCGGGTATAAAAGATAATAAACGGCATGTCCTTTCAAGTCCGTTTCGTAGTCGAACCGACCGTCTTCAACCTTGATGGTGTCGAACCCGGACGTGCCTCCGTCATTACTATACATATAGAATTCACCCTGCCGCAGGTGTTCGAATTCTCCTTTCAGCCGAAACCGGCCTTCGGTTCCTTCACAACCGGGCAGGGCGAATGCTATCAATGTATAGAGAATGACTCTCTTCATTTAAGAGCTTCGTCGGTTACAAACTTTCGACAGCCGACTTGTATTCTGCAAATTCAAGATCTTTGGCCGCGCGGATCTTCAAAGAAGAATCCTTGCCGACGGCATCTTTCAAGTTCGTGCTCACGCCGGCCGCGTCGTTCGTGCGGGCGGCCACGATGGCCAGCAAATACGAAGTGTAAGCGTCCTTGCCGGCCACGCCTTCCAGAGTGGACTTGGCGGCGGCGTAGTCCTTATTCAGGATTTGAGCCAAAGCGGCCGTGTTGCTCTTCACGCCGTTGGCCGCGCCGGCAGCCTGCTGGTAAGAACCCTTGGCAATGTTCAGCGCCGTATTGACTTCGTTGAATCCGTCGGCACCGGAAGCCTTGCCCAAATATGTCTCGGCATCTTGCACGTTGCCTTTGTTCAAGGCTATCAAAGCGAGGTTGGCGTTCACTTCACCGGCATCCTTCAAGGACTTGGCCTTGTTGAAATAGTTCTCGGCGGCAGTCAGGTCGCCCTTTTGGTATGCCACCATGCCGAGGTTGTT
This sequence comes from uncultured Paraprevotella sp., assembly GCA_964466445.1. GTDB lineage: Bacteria > Bacteroidota > Bacteroidia > Bacteroidales > Bacteroidaceae > Paraprevotella. The sequence goes on from CAYXQT010000036.1 coordinate 7,118, forward strand.
ATAAGCCCGGTAGTCGTTGGGGTAAAGTTGCGAGGTCTTCTCATACCAAGCCCCCTTGTCGGACACGGAAGCCAGGTTCGCGCCATAGAGCAATTCCTCCACGCTCAACTTGGAAGCGTCACTGCCGAACTGTGCCACGATTTGCTCGTCGCTGCGTCCGATTATTTCGTAGTTCATCGTCAGGCGTGCGCGACGCAGTTCGGGAAGAATGGTCTCGGCCAGTTCCTTGAACACGGCGGACATGTTCTTGATTTGTGCTTCGCGTTCTTCGGGATCCTTATACATGGAAAGCACGCGCAGGATGACATCCTTGTCCTGTATGTTGCTTTGGGAAACCAACTCCTGAAAACCGTCCCAGTCCTCTGCGGTGAACTTCGTGTCCACCTCGGCAGTCATGTTGTTCTTCTTCAATTGCTTCTGCAAGTAGCTTTCGGAATTGTCCTGACGTTGCTCGGCCAGACGGGTGTTCAGGTCGACGGAGCCGTCGGGGGAGGCATACGCAGACACTTCGATGTTCTTCAGTGCCTTCGTCTCTTTCTCGTCGTTGATTTGCTTCATCATCGCGATGAATTCCTTCACGTTGTCGGAGTTCAGTTCGGAATCACGCAGTTTGGCCTGCTGAATCAGGAACTTGATGTTGGCCTCTTGCTTCTCCTTGATGATGCGCTGGTAAGCGTCCGCGGACAATGACGGGCGTACGGAAGCCAGAGTGTTTTGCAGCAGCTGGGAAGTGGCAACCACGCCATAGCCCACCTTCACTTCGGGCACGGATACCACCTTCTTGCCGACTTTGGCATCGAATTGCAGGTAAAGGTCGGACTCCTGCATGGCCGGGACGTAGTCGAATACGGACTTCATCGTGTAAGTGCCGCCCGCCCTGTAAGCGATGGACTGGTCGTTGCCCTGTACCTTCTCGCCTTGGAAAGTGGCGCTCTGCCCCTTGGCCTCGCCGCCTTCGTACCTCAGCACCGGGGTCACCGTTACCACGGCTTTCTTCTTCATATACTTCTCGGGGAATTTACCGTCGATAGTGGCAGAAACCTGACCTGCAACCGTCTCCAGCGGAGTCGGGGTCACCGTAAAGTTGTCGGCGGAAAGTTCGCCTAACTTCTTGCATGACGAGAGAGCCGCCACGGCGGCCAACGACATGACTAAATAATAATGTTTACGCATACTAACACTGTTTTGATTAATAGTTCTGGTTGCAAAGATACAAATCTTTAATAAACCGTGTTATTTTTTACTTCAAAATATTGCAAAAAAACGTCTATTCAACCGTTTTTCTCCTTTATTTTGAAGAATAGTCGCGGATATTCCGCGGATGATGCTCCAGAATTTCCCGCCGCAGACGGCTTCTGTCGATGTGGGTATATATCTCCGTCGTGGCGATGCTCTCGTGTCCCAGCATCGCCTGTATGGCTCTCAAGTTCGCCCCGCCTTCCAACAAATGAGTGGCAAAGGAATGGCGGAACGTATGGGGGCTTATCGTCTTTTGAATCCCGGCCGCGGCGGCCAGCTCTTTGACCCAGTAAAAGACGGTTATCCGCGACAGGGGAGTCCCCCGCCTAAGACTTAAAAACACGAAATCTTCATACCCCGGCTTTATCCGGATGAGGTTTCTGCAAAGGAACCAGTTCTCCAGTTCGTGTACGGCGCGACCGGAAATCGGGACTAAACGTTCCTTGCTTCCTTTGCCGTTCACCCTGATAAAGCCCTCCTCCAAGAACAAGCCGGAAAGCCGGAGACCGCACAACTCGCTCACCCGCAAGCCGCAACTGTAAAGCGTCTCCAGAATGGCACGGTTCCGCTGTCCCTCCGGCTGGCTCAAGTCGATGCCGTCTATCATGGCGTCTATCTCCGCCACTGTCAGGACTTCCGGCAGGTGGCGCCCGATTTTCGGGGATTCGAGCAGCTCCGTCGGGTCTTGCTCGATTTCCTTCTCCACGTACAGGAAACGGTAGAACGAGCGGATGCCGGACAAGATACGCGCCATGGAACGAGAGCCGATGCCCACGTCCGCCAACCCTGCCATGAATTGGTGCAGGTCGTCCACCGTGACGGTTCTGAACTCCGCCCCTCCTTCCGAAAGGAAGTCCAGCAACTTCCTTAAGTCTTCCCTATAAGCGTCCAGTGTGTTCTCAGAAAGTCCTCTCTCCAACTTCAAGTACTGGTAATATCTCCGTAATAGAGCCTTCGAGACTTCTCCACCTTTATTATAGGACGTTTTTTCGCTGTATTCCATTCTTTTTTCATATTTTTGCGGCACGTTTCCCACAAAGTTACAGAAAAAGATGAGAATACAAATCATAAACGGACCGAATATCAATTTGCTGGGCAGGCGGGAACCCGGCATATACGGCGCGGAATCCTTTGAAAGTTATCTGAAGAAGTTGCGCGCGGCCTACCCCGCCTTGGATATCGGATACTACCAGAGCAACGTCGAGGGGGAGATGATTGACAAAATCCATGAGGTGGGGTTTGAAGACACGGGCATCGTCCTGAATGCCGGTGCCTACACGCACACGTCCATAGCCCTGCAAGACGCCATCAGGGCTGTCGCGGCGCCGGTCGTGGAAGTGCACATCAGCAACGTCTACAAACGGGAAGAGTTCCGCCACAAGTCCATGATTTCGTGTGTCTGCTTGGGTGTCGTTTGCGGCTTCGGCCTCGATTCCTACAGGCTGGCGGTCGAGGCTCTGTTGCAGTACCGGAAAGCGCAATAAGGCGGAAGCATGAGAGTCGGACTAAAAAGGCGTGAAGGCCATGATTGGAAAGGGGGACGCCCGCTCCCATGCCGGGCTTGCGCCGCACGCCCTACGGCGGCCTTCCGGGAAACGGAACGGCAATCCGATTGAGCGACGGCAAATAAGGAATTCAAACCAATACCCGCCGAACATGCTGGAAACCGACCGGTTGGAACGATATATCCTCGAACATACCGACGAGGAGAGCGAATATCTGAAAGCCCTGTATCGGGACACGCACACGAAACTGCTGCGCCCCCACATGGCGTGCGGGCATCTGCAAGGACGTCTGCTCAAAATGCTGGTCTGCATGATACGCCCCCGGCGCGTTCTGGAAATCGGGACTTACAGCGGCTACTCGGCACTGTGCATGGCGGAGGGTCTTGGACCGGACGGCCGCCTGTACACCTTTGAAATCAATGACGAGCTGGAAGACTTCACCCGCCCGTGGATAGAGAACTCCCCGTACGCCTCGCGAATAGAATTCATTATCGGCGATGCCATGGAGCGTGTCCCGGAGATGGGACTCACGTTCGACCTGGCTTTCGTGGACGGGGACAAACGACGCTACGTGGACTACTACGAGATGATTCTCCCCCGCCTCGAGACGGGAGGCTACGTCCTGGCCGACAACACCCTGTGGGACGGCCATGTGCTGGAGCCCCCGCCTCATAAGGACGCGCAGACGCGCGGCATCATGGACTTCAACGATCGGATAGCCGCGGATTCGCGCGTGGAGAAAGTCATCCTGCCTTTGCGCGACGGGCTGACTCTCATCCGGAAGAAACGAAACAAAGAATAAAGACATGGAAACAACCAGACAAAACAAAATCGCCAGGCTGATACAAAAGGAACTCAGCGAGATGTTCATGCTCCAAACCAAGGCGGCGAAAGGGATATTGGTTTCGGTAACGGCCTGCCGCATCAGCCCGGACCTCAGCGTCTGCCGCGCCTACCTCAGCATATTCCCAAGCCAGCAGAGCGAGGAAATCGTGAAGAACATCAACGGCAACGCGAGAACCATCCGTTACGAGTTGGGGACGCGGGTGCGCCACCAGTTGCGCATCATCCCCGAATTGAAGTTCTTCGTGGACGACTCGTTGGACTACATCGAGAACATCGACAAGCTGTTGAAAGGATGAACTTCCCCTTCTACGTCGCGCGACGATACCTGTTTTCCAAGAAATCGCACCATGCCATCAACATCATCTCCGCGATTTCGGCATGCGGCGTGGCTCTGGCTTCCATGGCATTGGTTTGCACGATGTCCGTATTCAACGGGTTTCAGGATCTCGTCGCTTCGTTCTTCACGGCCATCGACCCGCAACTGAGGGTCACGCCGTCGCGGGGGAAGACCGCGGACGCGGACGACCCGAGGCTCAAGGCCCTGAAAGCCTATCCAGGGATTGAAGTCTACACGGAAACGCTGGAAGACTATGCGCTTGTCATTAGCGGCGAACGCCAGGCCATGGTAACCGTCAAAGGGGTGGACGACAACTTTGCCCGGATGGCGGACTTGGACAAACTGCTTTACGGGGGCGGCACGTTCACTCTGCATGCCGACGTGCTGGAATACGGCGTGCCGGGCATACAATTGGCGGCACAGTTGGGGCTGGGAGCCGATTTCGACGCACCCCTGCAAGTTTACGCGCCCCAAAAGGGAGAGCGGGTGAACCTGTCCAATCCCGCGGAATGCTTCACGCAAGGCGAATTGTACTCGCCCGGCGTGGTTTTTGCCGTCAAGCAGGCCAAGTACGATGCCGGTTATATCCTCACCTCCCTGCGTTTCGCCCGGAACCTTTTCGGACAGCAGGGGCGAGTTTCCGCCGTAGAACTGAAGCTGCAAGACGGCGCGGACGTACGCCAGGCACAAGCCGACATCCGGAAGATATTGGGGAACGACTTCACGGTGAAAGACCGCTACGGGCAGCAGGAGGACGTGTTCCGCATCATGGAAGTGGAAAAGCTCATCGCCTACCTGTTCCTTACATTCATCCTTCTGGTGGCCAGCTTCAATATCATCGGTTCCATTTCCATGCTGATTATAGACAAAAAAGAAGACGTGCGCACCCTGCGAAGCCTGGGTGCCCAGGACAGCCGGATTGTACGCGTCTTCCTGTTCGAGGGGCGCATGATATCCGGCCTCGGAGCCTTAATCGGCATCGTCGTCGGGCTTGCCTTGTGCTATTTGCAACAGGCATACGGGCTTATCACCTTAGGGCGTTCTTCCGGAAGTTTCGTCGTGGATGCCTACCCCGTCAGCGTCCACCCTTGGGATGTCGCCGTCGTGTTCTTCACCGTTCTGCTGGTCAGTTGCGGCGCATTATGGTATCCCGTGAAGTTCCTGAGCAAGAGGTTGCTGGACTGACGGACATGCCTCTTGTCCCGTTATCAGGTTGCTTGGATGTCGGCGGTTGGGCAAGGGTGCGAAAGATGCCCGTCGCCGGTATTTCTGCGGCAGGGAAGGGCTCGCGCCGGTTCTTTCCTGCGACTTTTCCGTTTCCGCAAGCGCGTCGGTGAAAGGGGCATGAAGCCGGTTCTGGCACGGGTCATCCGTGTAGGCCGTGAGGACGACGGTACGTTTTTCCCCGGAAAAAAGGCAAGGTTCTTTCTCCCGTCGGGGCAAAAAATCCGATAATTTTATGTATCTTTGACGTGCGAAACAGTTTTTTCCCATGAACAAGATATGCAAAATCGTCTTCGGCGTGCTTTGCGGGGCGGGCTTGCCGTCTTCCTGCGAACTCATCGAGTATCACCCCTACGACGCGCGCGTGGAGGGCGAGACCGGGCTGACGGAGAAGAACATCCGGCTGATAGAAGAAAAGATGCGGGGGAAGCGCGAGTTCCGCTTCGCCATGATCAGCGACACCCAGCGGCGTTACGACGAGACGGAGGAAGTAGTGGACATCCTCAACAGCCGCGGCGACATCGATTTCGTGCTCCACGGCGGCGACGTGGCGGACTTCGGCGAGACGAAGGAGTTCCTGTGGGCGCGCGACTTCCTGAACAAGTTGCGGATGCCTTACGTCTGCCTGCTGGGGAACCACGACTGCCTGGGGACGGGGCTCGACGTGTATCTGAAGGTCTTCGGGAAGGACAATTTCGCCTTCACGGCGGGGAACGTGCGCTTTGTCTGCCTGAACACCAACGCGCTCGAATACGATTACAGCCATCCCGTCCCCGACTTCAATTTCATGGAGGAGGAACTGGCGGGCATGCCGGAGGGCATAGAAAAGACCGTCGTGGCCATGCACGTGCCGCCCGGCGACGACGAATTCAACAACAACGTGGGGCGTGCCTTCGAACAATGCGTCGCGAGTTTCCCCGACATCCAGTTCTGCCTGTTCGGCCACATCCACAACTGGGCGGAAAAGGATTTCTTCGGCGACGGCATCGTGTATTACGGATGCACGACGATAGGGAAGAGGGGTTATTATGTCATCACCATGAAAGAAGAGGGATATGAGATTGAGCGTTGCAGTTTTTAGCATGTGGATTTCGGTCTGTCTGCCTTCTTACGTATGGGGGCAGGACGTGGGGACGGCGGAAACGCCCTCCCCGACACGCTACGAGAGGATGAGGACGCGGCACATGAAAGCCTGGAAATTTCTGATTCCCCGTCATTACAAGATACAGTACGCGGGAAGCATCGGGGTCGTTTCTTTCGGGCCGGGCTGGACCTACGGAAAGAAGCAGCAAGGGGAGACGGATATCATGTTCGGGTTCCTGCCGAAGTTCGATAGCGGGCATAAGAAGCTGGTCTTCACCTTGAAGCAGTCGTACCTGCCCTGGTATCTGCGCGTGAGGGGAAGCGCGTGGGTCGTCCAGCCCCTCTCGTGCAGCCTGTTCCTGTCCACCGTGCTGGGCGACGACTTCTGGACGCACGAGCCGGAACGCTACCCCAAGGGGTACTACGGTTTCTCCACCCGCGTCCGTGCCAACCTGTCCTTCGGCCAGCGCATCATGTATGACGTCCCGGACGTGTCCGACTGGATGGTGCAGGACATATCCTTGTACTACGAGCTGGGGGCTTGCGACACGGACATCTGCACGTTCTTCGGCGACCGCAGCATCAAGCTGAAAGACATCCTGAGTCTTGCCATAGGCGTGAAGCTGCATATTTGACTTCCGCCGTCCGCGGGCGTGTCCGGGAGCCGGTGTCCCGCGGGAATCGCGCGGCGCGGGTCGCGCGTCCTTTTTCAAGCCGTTCCGGCGGAGGCGGGAACGTGCCGCGGACGCTTCCGGCCTTTCTTCCCGAAAAAATCCTGAGCGGATGCTTTTCCAACCGGAGAATTATTCCTAATTTCGCGACGTGATGTCCTTTCGGGGCATTGCGGACTTACATATTGGCTCAATCGCACTCTGAATCACCACCTCGGAAATAGAACGAGTCATGAAGTTATCCCATTGGGACTGTGCCTTTACAGGCGCGGGTTTTCCCATAGGGATACAGGCTTGTGGTGAGCCGAGAGTGCGTATGGCGAAAATTCCGCGCTCTTTTGTTTTCACACATCGGTGCGGTTTCTCGCCAACGGAGGCGAACCAAACTGTACCGAGCCATGAGCCAAGCGAAATCGGGCGGAAAGGGAAGGATGGCAAGGATTTGGTTTACAGCAATTCGGGGGAGGGAGGACAATTCAGCCTTACTTCAGGATACTCGTCCGTCGATGCCGACAAGTGGGTTAATGAACAATCCGAAAGATACGGCAGTGGGTGGCAGAAGCAAGTACGCAAGGATTCTTGTCCGGCAACGTCAATCCCCGGAATAATCCAAGCGTAGCATCAAGCTGAAAGACATCCTGAGCCTTGCCATAGGCATGAAGCTGCATATTTGGCTTCCGCCGTCCGCGGGCGTGTCCGGGAGCCGGCGGAGGCGGGAACGTGCCGCGGACGCTTCCGGCCTTTCTTCCCGAAAAAAACTGAGCGGATGCTTTTCCAACCGGAGAATTATTCCTAA
>CAYXQT010000037.1:0-1632 GCA_964466445.1 uncultured Paraprevotella sp.
GGCGGCTTCGCCGTCAAAATGATTTTCTACCGAGCCGACACAGCCCCTGATTTTTGTCCGTTTCCGTTCCCGCCTTGCGCTTTTTTTCGTATTTTTGCGGCAAAGCAACGTCAAATTGGTATCGGTAGAGAAGTTGGGGGTGGAGTTCGGTGCGACACCGTTGTTCCGGGACGTGTCCTTTGTCGTCAACGACAAGGACCGCATCGCCCTCGTGGGGAAGAACGGGGCGGGGAAGTCCACGCTCTTGAGCATCCTCGCGGGCTTGCGCCGGCCCACTTCGGGGACGGTGTCCTTTTCCGGCGGCGCCACTGTCGGGTACCTGCCGCAGGTGATGTCGTCGCACGACGAGCGCACGGTGCGCGAGGAGGCGGAACTGGCCTTTCCCGACATCCTCCGGATGCAGGAGCGCCTTGAGCGGATGAACGGGGAACTCGCCGGGCGGACGGACTGCGACAGCGGGGAGTACATGGCACTCGTGGAGGCGTTCACCCGCGCCCACGAGCAATTCCGCATGATGGGCGGCATGAACTACCGGGCCGAGATAGAGCGCATCCTGACGGGTCTCGGCTTCGAGCGCGGGGACTTCGACCGCCCCACGCGCGAGTTCAGCGGCGGGTGGCGCATGCGCATAGAGCTGGCCAAGCTGCTGTTGAGGAAGCCCGACGTGCTGTTGCTCGACGAGCCGACTAACCATCTGGACATCGAGAGCATACAATGGCTCGAGAATTTCGTGGTCACGAAGGGGAACGCGGTAATCGTGGTGAGCCACGACCGCGCGTTCATCAACAACGTGACCGACCGCACCCTCGAAATCTCCTGCGGCCGCCTGTACGACTACAAGGTGAAGTACGACGAGTACGTGCGGCTGCGGGCGGAACGGCACGAGCAACAGCTCCGCGCCTACGAGAACCAGCAGAGGGAGATAGCCGGCATCAAGGAGTTCATCGAGCGTTTCCGCTACAAGCCCACCAAGGCCGTGCAGGTGCAGAGCCGCATCAAGCAGCTCGAGAAGATGATACCCGTGGAGGTGGACGAGCCTGACAACTCGGCGTTGAGGCTGAAGTTCCCGCCCGCCTTGCGCAGCGGCGACTTCCCGTTAGTCTGCGAGGGCGTGCGGAAGGCTTACGGGGAGCAGGTCGTGTTCCGCGACGTGGACATGACCGTCAGGCGCGGCGAGAAAGTGGCGTTCGTGGGACGGAACGGGGAGGGGAAATCGACCTTGGTCAAATGTATCACGGGCGAGATACCTTTCGAGGGGAAGCTGAAGATAGGGCATAACGTGCGGATAGGCTACTTCGCGCAGAACCAGGCGCAACTTATGGACGGCGAGCTGACGGTGTTCGACACGATAGACCGCGTGGCCACGGGCGACATCCGCACGAAGATACGCGACATACTGGGGGCGTTCATGTTCGGCGGCGAGGCCTCGGAGAAGAAAGTCAAGGTGCTGTCGGGCGGGGAGCGGAGCCGTCTGGCCATGATCAGGCTTCTGCTCGAACCCGTGAACTTCCTGATACTCGACGAGCCCACGAACCACTTGGACATGCGCTCCAAGGACGTGCTGAAAGATGCCATTCGGGACTTCGACGGCACGGCGGTGGTCGTGAGCCACGACCGCGAGTTCCTCGACGG
>CAYXQT010000037.1:1732-8147 GCA_964466445.1 uncultured Paraprevotella sp.
GGGACTTCGACGGCACGGCGGTGGTCGTGAGCCACGACCGCGAGTTCCTCGACGGTCTGGTCTCCAAGGTGTACGAGTTCGGAGGAGGAAGGGTGAGGGAGCATCTGGGAGGTATCTACGACTTCCTGCGGCGGAAGAACATCGGGGAGCTGGACGAACTGCAAAGGCTTCCCTCCTCTCCTGCGGCGACGGAGGGCGGAGAGGAGGAAAAGGCCGCGACTCCCGGACGCGCGGACTACGAACGGCAAAAGGAACGGCAGAGGAAAATCCGCAAGTTGGAGCGGACGGTGGAACAGTGCGAAGCACGTATCGGGGAGCTTGAGGCCGAAGTAAGGACGGTGGAGGAGAGGATGGCCACGCCGGACGGGGCGGCCGAGGTCTCGCTCTACGAACGCCGCACCGCCTTGAAGGCGCGGTTGGACGAGGCCGTGGACGAATGGGAGAGGGCTTCGACGGCACTCGACGAGGCGCAATCCTGACGGCGGCCTGTTTTATGTAATGCGACATGTCAAATACTATCTTATAAAATGAACGACAAAATGAAACCAAAGCAATTCTTCCTTATGCCGGCTCTCGCTTCTTTCGCGCTGGCCGGTTGCGGCGGTTCGGTCTCGAAGACGGGAATCGAGCTCGCCAACTTGGACACCACGGCGCGTCCGGGCGACGACTTCTATCAGTATGCCTGCGGCGGATGGATGAAAGCGCATCCGCTCACCGGCGAGTATTCGCGCTACGGTAGCTTCGACGCCTTGGGCGAGGAGAACCGGAAGCAACTGCGCGGGCTGATTGAATCCATGGCGCAAGGAAAGCACGAGGACGGGACACTGGAACAGAAAATCGGCGACCTGTACAACATCGCCATGGACAGCGTGAAGCAGAACAAGGACGGCTACGCGCCGATTAAGAAGGACATGGAAGCCATCGCCGCCGTCCGCGACGGAAAGGAGGTCATCCCCCTGATGGCCGGGATGGGGCGCAAGGGAATTTCCGGATACTTCGGCATCTACATCGACGCGGACCTCAAGGACAGCAAGACGAACCTCCTCCAAATCACGCAGGGCGGCCTGAGCTTGGGCGAGAAAGAGTATTACCTGGACAACGATTCGGCCACGACGCGCATCCGCGAGGCGTTCAAGGAACACGTGCGGAAGATGTTCGTCCTGTGCGGCTCCACTCCCGAAGAGGCGGGACGCAAGATGGAAGCCGTGATGGACATCGAGACGCGCATCGCAGTGCCTTCCTACTCGGCCGTGCAACAGCGCGACCCCGAAGCCAACTACCACAAGATGACGTATGAGGAGCTGAAGAGGGACTATCCCGGCATCGACTGGGACACGTTCTTCGCGGAGATGGGCATCCGGGGACTGAAAGAGGTCAGCGTGAACCAGCCCGAACCGATACACGAGGTGGAGAAGATACTGGCCGGAACGCCGGTGGAAGACCAGAAGGCGTTCATGGAATGGAATCTCATCAACACGGCGGCATCGTTCCTGAGCGACGAACTGCGTGCCTGCCACTTCGACTTTTACGGGAGAGTGATGAGCGGACGGGAGCAGGAACAGCCGCGCTGGAAGAGGGCCGTGGCCGCCGTGGAGGGCGTGACGGGCGAAGGACTGGGCCGGAAATACGTGGAGAAATATTTCCCCGCGGCGGCGAAGGAGCGCATGGTGAAGTTAGTGAAGAACTTGCAGGACGCCTTGGGGGAACGCATCAAGGTGCAGGAATGGATGAGCGAAGAGACGAAGAAAGTGGCACTGGACAAGCTCGCTTCCTTCTACGTCAAGGTGGGCTACCCGGACAAGTGGCGCGACTATTCGGGGCTGGAAATCAAGAATGACAGCTACTGGGACAACATCGTGCGCAGCAACGAGTTCGACCTGGCTTACCTCATCGAGAAGAAACTGAACAAGCCCGTGGACCGCGACGAGTGGTACATGACGCCGCAGACGGTGAACGCCTACTACAACCCCACGACCAACGAAATCTGCTTCCCGGCCGGCATCCTCCAGCCGCCGTTCTTCGACATGGAGGCCGATGACGCTTTCAACTACGGTGCCATAGGAGTGGTAATCGGACATGAGATGACGCACGGCTTCGACGACCAGGGACGGCAGTTCGACAAGGACGGGAACCTGACGGACTGGTGGGCGGCGGGCGACGTCGACCGCTTCAAGGAACGCGCCAAGGTGATGGAGGATTTCTTCGGAAACATAGAGGTGCTGCCCGGACTGAAAGGGAACGGCGCGCTGACCTTGGGCGAGAACTTGGCGGATCACGGCGGCTTGATGGTGGCATACACGGCGTTCCAGAACGCCACGAAGGACAACCCCCTGCCGACGTGCGACGGTTTCACGCCCGAACAGCGGTTCTTCCTGGCTTACGCGAACGTGTGGGCGGGCAACATCCGCGACGAGGAAATCCGGGTGCGGACGAAGAGCGACCCTCATTCGTTAGGACGCTGGCGCGTGAACGGCGCGTTGCCGCATGTCGCCGCCTGGTACGAGGCTTTCGGCATCACCGAGAAGGACGCGATGTTCGTGCCCGAAGCGAAGCGCGTGACGATTTGGTAAGCCGCCGGGCACGGATGTCCGGACTTGATTGAAGACGTGGAGAGGATGAACCGCTTTCTCGTTGAACGGGGCTTCAAGTCCTCTGCATGAAGGCTTTGCTGTCCATTCCTCTTTCCGCAACAGCCAAGAAACCCAAGGGCGACATTAGTCCGTATTCCAAGACGGAAGATGGGGATGGGACATACTTTCCGGCCACGAAGATGGCGGTTGACGGAAAGATAGGGAAGAAGACGGCAAGCCTTATCCGGTGTATTGCCATGAATGGGTGCAAGCCGGTGACGGTGCTATAGAAATATGTGGAATCCAAACCGGACTTTACCGGCACGGTCGGGTGGCAAGAACTATTTGCCATCCGGCGACGGACGGCTCGTTCGCGTTCCTGTGCAGGGTGTTTCTTGTTCCGGTAACGGGAAACTTGGCGGGAAGTGGGAACATGCTTCGACACCCGTCACGCCGGACAGCCATGGACATGGGATGCTGTTTCGCACTTTCGACGGAAAGTTGTTGATGCCCGTTCATAATAACCGGAACATTGACGTGGAAAATTTGAGCGGCACCCGGCTTTGTTCGCCGCAGACGACAGCGGGGATGAATTGCATGTAGTAGATGGAATGCCTCTGAAATACGACTTGTGTCATCCAGTCCAAGGTCGTAGTGATGAACTCCGGATTTGATTGTTCCGTCAGCGGGAAGGACTTGCATTTCCGATGCAGTGAGATTCCGTTAAGAGGAACTATCAGTGGATGAGGCTTGACAATGTGGAAATCACATATTTCTGGAAGGGAAAGCTCGACGAGTCGGACGTGGAAAGCGTGGCGCGGGATAGGGATGCCGTATTTCTGATGAATTGCCTGACAAGTACTTATCTGAATTGCGGGCAAGGTTGGGCACACAGAGTCAACTAAGTGCAAAATCAGAGGAATGTTTGAAGAACACGGGTGCATAAAATAAACTGTGTCATGTGCTGTTCTCGTTCAAGCCCATCGGTCGGGGATTGGCCAGCACCAAGGGTCGGATGCCCGGCCAAGTACCGCTATCACAGTCCGGAGGAGCGTTGCAGGGAGGCACTTCCCGAGGGCATCGGACTGGAACTTACAGGAGGACAGGACGGAACGTCCGCAGGCCGGGCACAAGCCGTGTCCCTCTCCTTTCTTGAATCCTGCCGGACAGCGGGGCGGCGGGTCGCACCGGCTCACGCCGACACGTGCGACGGGACGGTCGGCGAAGGGTCGCGCCTTTTCCCTTTGACAAAATGTCAGAATGTCAAAACAGAGGCCGCGGGAATGCGATATTCCGGGACGGGGCGGACCTGCGCGGAAATACGCGATTCTCGCACGGTTGCCCGTTGACATTTTGTCGCCGAAAACGGGCTTTCCCTTTATTTCCGCACGTGGAAAAGGCTCTTGCCGTGCTTGCGCTCCTTTCCCGTGCAGGCGTTTCCGCGAATTTCCCGACATTCCGCTTTCCGGATTCCGATTCCGGCGGAGGCTGAAACAGATGAAGAAACGGCTTCCCGCGCCCGTCGGAATCCCGTCTTCGGCACGTTTTCGCACCTGCATGCGGAGGTAGATGTCGCTCAGACCGCACGAAAAAAGTGTTTCGTCCGCAGAAACGAAAATTTTTCTCGGCACAAAAACGGGTGGTTCGACTTAACGAATGTGAAAAGTCTGCCCGAATCCTGAAAAATGTATCCGAAAGCGCCTTCCTTTGCTTCCGGTTCGTGTTTTTCGACGGCAATCCGCAATGTGTGAAACGGCCTTTCCCCTTTCGTTCTGTCGGCGGAAAGAGGATACGGCTGACATATTGTCAGAAGGGAAGTGCCGCCGGGTGGGACAAGCCGGTTTCCACAGAAAACGACGGGGACGCCCCGCGGGGTTTCTTTTGCTCCGGCAAGAGTTTCCCCCGGCAGGCAGAAAGTCACGGAGTTTTCCGACCGTGCAACCGTCGCGGAGCGGCCACGCCTTTCCGTTGCCGCAAGGAGAAAGGGGCGGGTCCTACTGTTTCCTTACGGTGAACTGCAACTTCTGAATGCCTTTCTTGTGTGTGTTGGCAAGGACGAGCGAATAGCGCAGCTCCTCGCCCGGCTTCGCCACGTCGCGGACGTGCCCGAACTCGTCCTGCGGCACGACCTCCCGGAACAAGAGCAAGGGATGGTTCGATGCGTTCCCGACCAGGCGGATTTCTTCCGTCAGTGGGGAGATCACATACGAATATGCCGCCAGATACCTTACGCCGCCGAACTCGACGAAGCGGGGGTCGTCCCGTCCGATGACATTTTCCAGCCGGATAAGTGCCGAATCATACGGGGACGGGTACGAACCGCCGGGGGAAACATTCCCTTCCCCGTCCACGACGAACTCCCTTTCCATGGCATACTTCTCCACGGGACACGCGGCCTCGTACTCGATGTCCGCCTCGGTCTTGATTTCCTTCTCCGCGGAATCCCCCGCACCGGGGATGACGCGGTCGTCGACGATGCGGACAAGCGAGTATGTGCGGTCGCTCCCGTCCGCGGGCGGGTTGGCAAGGATAGTCCTCCTCACGCGCAGGGAATACTCGTGGCCTCTTTCGTAAGTGAACCCCTCTATCGCGCCGAACGAGAGTTTCTCCCACACTCCGGAATTGTCCTCCGGCATGACAAGCATGCACTCGATGGGATATTTCGCTTCGCTGTCGAAAAGGTCGTACATGACATCCGTTTCGCCCGACACCGACATCATGATTTCTTTCACCGTGTCTTTCGGCTCATCTCCGTCGTCGAGGCATGACGTCGCGGACAGGAACACTGCCGGAAGCAATGACAATAACATCTTTTTCATCCCGGTTTCCCGTTTTGTTGCTGATTCTGTCGCGTCGCCTCGTCCACCCTCCAAGCGGGCGAGCCCGACCCTACAAATGTAACGATAATTTCCCTGCCTCAAAACGGATTGGCCGGAAATCTTCGCCTTTCCCGAGGAAATGCGCGGAAGTTCTTTTACGCGCGGAAGGATTTCCGGCGGCTTGCGCCCGCGCCCTCTTCAGCGCCCCACGGACTTTCCGCGCGAATCGCGGACGGGTCGCTTGCGTGCGCGTCACGGCATCGCGCCCCGTCCCGGCATGAAGAAGCCGCTCATGTCCGCCCCTTCGGTCTTCAGGAGCATGACTTTCCGCCCGATGCCCCCGGCGTAGCCTGTCAAGTTGCCGCGGACACCCACGACGCGATGGCAGGGGACGATGATTGAGACAGGATTGTGCGCCACGGCTCCTCCCACCGCCTGCGCCGCCATGCGCCGCATCCCCCGTTGCCGCGCCAGCCGGAGGGCCAGGTCGCGGTAAGTCACCGTCCGCCCGTAAGGAATCTTCCTCAGCAACTCCCACACGGCAAGCCGGAACGGCGACCCCTCCAGACGCACGGGCGGCATGAAGTCCGGCTCGCGGTGCCGGAAATAAAGGTCGAGCCACGCCCGTGTCTCCTCGAACACGGGCAACGTCCCGTCCTCACGATGGGCGGGCAACGCCTCGGCATAATATCTCTGCCCCTCGAACCAGACGCCGGTCAAGGCCGTCCCGTCGGACGCGAGAAGCAAGCCGCCCAAGGGCGACGGGTATCTGCAAGTATATCGCGCCATTTCGCACGGATTTATAGTGTTCCTTTCGTCGCAAAAGACGGCGGGCATGCGCCCCGGTTGCAAAGTTACATGAAATCCGCCAGACTTCGTGCCGTCCGGGCAAAGAACCTGTTTCCATGCGGCAAAAAGACAAGGCCTTTTCCCCGAAGCCGTCCAGACGTTCCCGGCAAGCCGTCCGCGCAAGAGCCGCCCCTCCGGAACGGGGATTTGACTTCCCCGCTACGGGTGCGCCCCGGA
>CAYXQT010000037.1:8247-14687 GCA_964466445.1 uncultured Paraprevotella sp.
CCCTCCTTTTTCACCCCGTCCACCATGATGACCGCGGGCGAGGAAAAGCGCACGTGACGCACGTGAGCCGTCTCCTCCACCGCCGGCCGGCTGTTCAGGAAAGCCTGATTGTACACCCCGTCGCCCAGAAAGTCGTTCACCGTGAAGTACCCCACGCCGAAGCTGGTAAGGTTCTGGAAGAAATGCGTGCCCTGGCTCGGGTCCACGCGGTAGTTCGTCAGCCCGGACTCCACGATGACTCGCGCCGCGGAGATGTTAGGCCACTTCACCGGGATGCCCAGCCACGGGTCGTTGCTTCCCCATCTTCCCGGCCCCACCAGCACGTAGCCCCGTCCCTCTTCTATGAAGCGGCGGTTGATGCCGTCGACTTCTCCCGCTATGGCCGGATTGTCGCCGGGCGAATACCCGTCCGTCTTGACGTAGACCACGTCGTACACCTCGTTGTTCACGCCTTGGCCGATGGCGTTGTGCGAGCGTATGAGCGTCTTCTCGTCGGGTATCTCCGCCAAGTCTTCGTCGAGCATCATCTTGTTGTCCACCATCGGGCGAATCTGCAACAAGTAGAAGATGCCGGTGCGGTCGGGATTCAGTTTCACGGCAAATTCTATCTCCACTTCGCGCCTCATGCTCTCACGCCCGAAGCGCAACGCCATCCTCAGGAGTTCCGGAAGAGGGAACACCCCCTGCTGCAGCACGCCGCAGAACGTGACGAGCTTGCGCCCGCCCTCGTAGATGCCGTCGCGTATCACCATGTCGGCGGGGTCGAACGTGGACGCGATGTACTGTAACGTGCCGTCTTTCTCGGCTTCCTTCACGGGGAGCTTCAGCAGGTTGAAGCCGTCGTCCACCTTGAAATCCTCGCCGATGCCCCTCATGTCGAGGGCGTAGAAACGGGTCTGCGTCTCGCGCAAGGCTATTTCCAGCTCGCTCGTCTGTAGCACCTTGTCCGGATACGCGGGGCAGACGCGCAGGCTCATGCCGCCGTCCACGATGTACTTCCCCAGCCCGAGCGCCAGGTTCACCGTGCCGTCCTCCGCCTTTTCGTCCCCTATGGGGTAGTAGTTCACCGAGCGCGCCACGCCGGAAATGTCGGGATAGAAACGGTCGCCGTGGCGGCTTCCCGCCACCTCCTGCAATATCACGGCCATTTTCTCCTGGTCGATGACGTTGCTCGTGGCCGTCATGTACGCCTTGCTGTCGCGGTAGAACACCGAGGCGTAGACGCCCTTTATGGCATCGGCCAGCATGCGCAGGCGCGCGGCGCGGTTTTCCACGAACGGTATCATGTAGGTGGAGTAAATCCCCGCGAACGGCTGGTAATGCGCGTCTTCGAGCAACGAGGAGGAACGGACGGCGACGGGCTGCCGCACCACGTCGAGGTAAGCCTCAAGGTCTCCGGTGAGCCGTTCGGGAAGCCGCGCTTGCAGGAACGCGCCGAGGATGTCCTCGTCCGGGATGTCCGAGAGAGCCGTCTGGTAAAGTTCGTTCGCGTCCATGAACTCGTCGAAGATGTCCGTGCAAAGCACGACGGTCTTGGGAATCATGACATCCGCGTTGTCGTAGGCGTTGAGTTCGGAATGACGCTTGATGATGTGGTCTAAGAAAGCCAGGCCGCGCCCCTTTCCTCCCAACGACCCTTCGCCGATACGCGCGAAGTTGCTGAAGCGGTCGAAGCGTTCGCGGTGGAACACGGCCACGACGCCCTGGTTCTTCATGCGCCGGTAACTCACGATTGCGTCGTAGATGATTTGCCTGTGGGCGTCGACGTCCTGAAGCGAACGCCACGTGATGTGCTTCAGGAACTCGGAGATGGGGAACAGCGCACGGGAGCAGAGCCAGCGCGACACGTTGTTGCGCGTGATGTGGTAGAGGAGCGACTCTTTCGGCAACGTGAAAATGTTGTTCTGCAAGTCTTTCAGGCTCTTGATGCGTGCCACTTCCTCCCTCGTCTCCGGGTTGATGAACACGAAGTCGCCGAACCCGAAATGGCGGCGCACGAGCCGCCAGAGGTCGACCCCTATCTTCTTGGAGTTCTTGTCGATGAAATGCGCGCCGCACTCCTCCGCCAGCCTGCTCTTGTCGGCCTCGGCGGACTCCATGATGAGCGGGACGAAGTCGTCTTCGGCGCGGATGGCCGACAGGAGCTCGTATCCCGCCGTCTCGTCTATCCGCCCGCCGCGCGGGAAACGGCAGTCGCTGATGACTCCCAGCGTGTTCTCCTTGAAACGGGAATACAAGTCCCAAGCCTCCTCGTAGGTGCGGGCGAGCACGATTTTCGGACGTCCGCGCATGCGCAAGGTCTCAAGCTGCGCGTTCAGGGCTTCGGTGGAGAACTCCAAGCTCTGTTGGAGCACGAAACGGTAGAGGTTGGGCAATATGGAAGAGTAGAAACGGATGGAGTCCTCCACCAGCAGTATCATCTGCACGCCGGCTTCCACGTCGTGTTCCAAGTTCATCTTGTCTTCTATCAGCTTGATGATGGAGAGGAGCAGGTCGGTGTTGCCCAACCAGCAGAACACGTAGTCGAAGATGGAGAAGTCCATGTCCTCCATGCTCTTCCGGATGCCGTGGCTGAACGGGGTAAGCACGACGATGGGAATGGCGGGATTGTCCGTCTTTATGCTCAGCGCGATGTCGAACACGTTGCTGTTGTCCGTGCCCGGCATGCAGATAATCAGGTCGAAGACGTTCCTTTGCAGCTCCTCCTCCGCTTCCTCGCGCGAGGCCGCCTGGAAGAAGCGGGGCGGATAGCGCAGGCCGAGCTTCACGTACTCGTCGAAAATCTTCTCTTCCACCCGGCCGTCGTCCTCCAGCATGAAGGCGTCGTAAGGGTTCGCGACGAGCAGCACGTTGAAAATGCGCCTTTTCATCAGGTCCACGAAGTCGGTGTCCCGCAGGAGCGGGCATTCCTTGTTCTTGTCGTCAGTCATAACGGATTTTCCTCCCGGTGATTGCGGAAACAAATAAACGCAAAAAAACGCAGGCTTGCAACAAACGCGACACAAAAAAGGCGGCACCGGAAAGATTGCTCCCGATGCCGTCTCCTTACTGTCCGCTTTGGCGTACAATTCCCTATACCACTCCTTGCGCCATCATGGCCTTGGCCACTTTCATGAAGCCGGCCACGTTGGCGCCTTTCACGTAGTTGACGTAGCCGTCCGGCTCCGTGCCGTACTTCACGCACTGCTCGTGGATGCCGTGCATGATGACGTGGAGCCTGCGGTCTACCTCGTCGGCGGGCCAGCTGAGGTGCATGGCGTTCTGGCTCATCTCCAGCCCGGACGTGGCCACGCCGCCGGCGTTGACGGCCTTGCCCGGGGCGTAGAGCATCTTGTGCGCGAGGAACTCGTCGATGGCCTCGGGCGTGCAGCCCATGTTGGAAATCTCGCCCACGCACACCGCGCCGTTCTCGATGAGGCGGCGGGCATCCTCGCCGTCCAGCTCGTTCTGCGTGGCGCACGGCAGGGCGATGTCGCACTTCACTTCCCACGGGCGGCGGCCCGCCACGAACCGGGCTTCGGGGAACTGCTCGGCGTAGGGGCTGCAGATGTCGTTGCCGCTCGCCCGGAGCTCGAGCAGGTATGCGATTTTCTCGTCGTCGAGCCCGGCTTCGTCGTACACGTACCCGTCGGGGCCGGAAATGGTAACCACCTTGGCGCCCAGTTGCGTGGCTTTCTTCGCCGCGCCCCAGGCCACGTTGCCGAACCCGCTGAGGGCCACGCGCTTGCCTTGTATGTCGATGCTCTTGTCGGCCAGCATCTCGCGCACGAAGTAGAGGCCGCCGTAGCCGGTGGCTTCGGGGCGCACGAGCGAGCCGCCGAACTCGATTCCTTTCCCCGTGAACACGCCGCTCCAGTCGCGCGTCAGCTTCTTGTATTGCCCGAAGAGGTAGCCTATCTCCCTCGCGCCCACGCCGATGTCGCCGGCGGGGATGTCAATCTCCGGGCCGACGTAGCGGTACAGCTCGTCCATGAATGCCTGGCAGAAGCGCATGATTTCGGCCTCGCTCTTGCCGCGCGGCGAGAAGTCCGAACCGCCCTTGCCGCCGCCCATGGGCAACGTGGTGAGCGCGTTCTTGAACGTCTGCTCGAAGCCGAGGAACTTCAAGATGGAGAGGTTCACCGAGGCGTGGAAGCGCAACCCGCCCTTGTACGGCCCGATGGCGCTGTTGAACTGGATGCGGTAGCCCAGATTGATTTGCACCTCTCCCTTGTCGTCCACCCAGGGTACTCTGAACACGATGACGCGTTCCGGCTCCACGAGCCGCTCGATCAGCTTGGCCCGCTCGAACTCCGGATGCCGGTTGTACACGTCTTCTATGGAGATAAGTACTTCTCGGACTGCTTGCAAATACTCCTTCTCGCCGGGATGCTTGGCCTCAAGCTGAGCCATTACTTTCTGAATGTCCATAGCCTTAAATTTTAGATGCCTAACATTATGTTGACTAACACGCGGCAAAACTACAAAAACACGCCAACAATACCAAGAAACACGGGTGAAATATCTTCCGGGAATATCAGAATGTCAGGAGCGCAAGCGCGGTAAAAAAAGAAACATGCCACAAGCACCTTCTCTCCGCTCGGTGCGGAGCATTCCACGCTTACGACATGCTTTCTTGCCAAGTCGGCCGAAAGGCTTTCCCGTCACTTCAAGGAGAACTCGGGCTCCTTTTCCGTCCCTCCGACAGCCAGCTTGCCTTCCCGGAGCAACCAGCCCAGCGCAAGATACAATTCTTTGTCCGTTTTCACTTTTGCTGCTTTCTTCAAATCCTTGGCACTCAAAGAGCCTTTCTCGTTCAAGGCGTTCCAAACGGAGCCTGCCATCTCACCGGCATTTTCAAACATGATACACAATTACTTTTAGTTAATAAATCCATCCTCTCAAAGGACACTATTTCATAAACACGTGCAAATGTACTACATTATTTGTTTACGACATAAAAATATTTGAAACTTTTACGGATTTATTTGTTATTTTAACGCGGAAATACTTTTTGTCGTGCCGGACGACACCGTCCGAGGGGAAAACATACAGAGAAGAAAGGCGGGGCGGAAACGTCCCTCTACGGCGTGCGTTCAGACCGCACGCTTCCGCGTGCCGGACGGCGGACTGCGTGCCGCACTTTCCGTTGGCTTCGCGCCCGCATGTTCCCGCCTCCGGGGAGGCACGGCTTGTCCGGGAGGCAACGTCGGGACGCAAGGCGGAGATGTCGGCCGCCCGCCTCAGAAGCATGACCGCCGCTCCTCGCCTTTCCACGCACGCCACGGGGCGAAGCCGCCCCTCAGCGTCCGACACTCTCTATATATTCGGCGAAGATGCGGGCCGCCGACTCTATCACTCTCGGACAAGGGCGCTTGGCGTAATAGGCTTCCGTCCGCGCTTCAGCCTGGCTGCTCACCGGCGCGTCGCGCCGCAGTCCCAGCAGTTCCCCGCAGGTCAAGGAGCCGTTCACGGCCTTGAACCGTGCGGCGAGTTCCTGCACGGCGGCGTAATTCCGCGACTTCGTCGCGCGGTCACCGCCCTCCGTGGCCGCCGTCTCCAAGCCCGCGAGGAGGAACATCCCGCACGCCGCCCCGCACGTGAGCCGCATGCGGCCTATGCCTCCGCCGAACGATGCCGACATGTGCAAGGCCTGCTCGCGCGTGTAGCCGTACAAGTCCGCGAAAGCCGCCACGACGGACTGCGAACAGTTAAAGCCCTCTTTGAAATATGCCACCGCGCGGGCAATCCTTTCTTCCTTGTCTTCCATTCATTCCGGCGGATTGATTTGCAAAATTACGAAGAATAAACTAATTTCGCGCGTAAAGCCGACGGATTATGGGAAAGACGAATGCCGCACTTTTGTGGGGGGCGTTGCTGGCGTTCTGCGCCTGCCGCCATTTCGAGAACTTCGACGAACGATGCGCCCGCGAAGCGCGGGAATATACGGAGAGGCAGTGCCCGCGCAGGATGGACCAGTACACGCTCATGGACAGCCTCACGTATGATGTCCGCTCGCGCACGCTCAACTATTATTATACTTTGGAAGGCGTTTTAGACAACGACACGGTGATGAACGCCCAAGCTTGCGAATCTCTCAAGAATCTCTTGCGCAAAAACGTGGCCAATTCCGTGGAGCTGAAGTCCCACAAGGAGGAAGGTGTCAGCTTTTCCTATTGCTACTATTCCAAGACGTCGGGGAAAGTGCGCTTCCGGGCACTGTTCACTCCGGAAGACTATGGCGGCGATTATAGTCCGAACCGCCGGAAATAAGAAACGGCGGGAGCCGGACTCAATGTCGGCTCCCGTCACGATACGAACCATCCCCGTCCCTGCTTCCATACGATAATGAGGCAGGGACGGGGATGTTTTTTGCGGTTTCGCGGCGTTCGGGTTCCATGGCGTTCCGCCGGCCTTCCGGGAAAAAGACGCGCCCGTGGCCGGGGGAGGGGATCCGGGAA